>DUTX01000073.1 GCA_012841865.1 Acholeplasmataceae bacterium
ACATTCATAATCTTGTGTCACCAAAGTGGCTTTATAGTTAGAAAATTTCTTCAGTTTTCAAAATGCTTAAATATAGCTATATAACTAATATATCTATATTTACCCACTAAAACTTTACACTACCTTCTTTACTAAATTTGCTTTTTCGTCCCATATTAAAAATACTCCTAAAATAGATAATGAATTACTTTATTTTAATTCACTGTCTACTTTAAGAGTATCATAACAATTCACTTAGCTTTTTTCATTTATTTTCTAATATTTTTAATAATCAGTCACATGCTTTTACTTGGATTTGACTAAACATATCCGAGATTATAACTTTCTTAAAGCAGGATGCGACAACATAATTTTTGTTAACCGTTTTTCCCGATCAAAAAAGATCTGGCCGGTATCGCCTTCAATTGCGATAATAATTCCGGTTCCAAAAGCTTTATGAATTACCTTGTCACCGACGCGATAATCCGCTTGTGCTTCCTCCGTTTCTTCTGTTTGTTTTGTTTCCATATCAAAATAAACATCTTGATTAAAATCTTCTTCCGCTTCTTGCTTAGCGCCGGTAAATTCAAGAACAAAACGCGAAGTCGGATTTTGGAAGATTTCTCCGTAAAGCAAACGTCTTTGAGCACTTAATAAATATAATTTTTTCTTAGCACGCGTAAAGGCAACATAAGCGATGCGTCTTTCTTCTTCCAGTTCAGCTTCGGAATCAAAACGATAAACATTTGGAAAAACATTTTCCTCCAAACCGATTACAAACACATAATCAAATTCAAGGCCTTTTGCGGAATGGATTGTGGATAGTGTAATCCCGTCATGACTTTGACGTTGGTTTTGGAGTTTATCATCCGCAAGAATCGCTTCATCAAATGCTTCCTGCAGTTTTTCTAAGCGTGTGAGACTGCGTTCATCGGTTTCGATTTGTATCAATATACTCTTAAATTCTTCAAGGTTTTCCAATCTTTCCTCGGGATTATCGAGTTGATTCATAAAGTCCCGATACTTTATTTCTTCAAGTAAGTTTTCGTAAACAGCAAGTAAATTTTCGGTTTCCATCTTTTCCCGAAGCGAGATAATCAGATTTCGAAATTCAACCAAAGTCTGATAACGTTTCGGAGTGAGCAGAGTTTTGCAAGCATCGATTGCGGAAAAGAGATCTAATTTATATTTTTCTCTAATCTCAAGCACTTTCCTGACTGTTTGCTCACCGATTAAGCGTGAGGGAACATTGACAATTCTTTGAAAACTGTGAACATCGTCATGATCGACAACCAGTTTAAAATAAGCAATGATATCCTTTATTTCCCGACGTCTTAAATAGGAAATCCCACCAAAAACACGATAAGGAAGTCCCATTTGGATCAAACCGAGTTCCAAATTCCGCATCAACACGCTGTTACGGTATAAAACTGCGAATGAAGAATAATCAGCTCCCTTTAATTTTAGGGAAAAGATTTCGTTTAAAATGTAATCAACTTCCAGCTTTTCATTATAAGCTTGATAGATTTTTACATCACTGGGATCACCGGGAATTTCTGAAAACAATTCCTTTTTCTCGCGGTTTTTATTGTTAGCAATCATCCGATTGAATCCTTCTAAAATCACTTGTGTCGAACGATAATTCTGAGTTAAATGAAAGAGTTGGTGTTCAGGGTAATCCTTTTTAAATAATTGCATATTTTCATAATTGGTTCCACGGAAACTATAAATGCTTTGATCGTCGTCGCCGACAACGAACAAATTCCGACTCTTTTTAGTCATCATTTTTACAATTTCATATTGAATCAGATTGGTATCTTGAAATTCATCAACAAGTATATAGCGATACTTTTCCGCATACTTTTCTAATATCTCGGGATAATCAGAAAAAATCTCTTTGACTTTCAGCAGTAAATCTTCAAAATCAAGTAAGTTTTCTGCTTTCATTTTCTTTTCATAAAGCTGAAAGATTTCTCTTTCTACGGGATCGCTTGGTTTTGTACCGAAGCATTTGTAATAATTTAAGGTTTTCTGGATTCTTTTTCCTGGATATTGTTTGCGGTCATAGTTTGCTTCTTTAATAACTTCGTTTATGATCTTCAATTGTTCTTCTTCATCGAGTATTGTAAAACTTGACTTATAACCGAGAACGGAAATTTCTCTTCTTAAGATGCGGGCGCAGAGTGAATGGAAAGTTGAAATCGTAACATCGTAAGAGTAAGGACCGATTAATTTCAAAAGTCTTTCCCGCATTTCGTTTGTTGCTTTATTGGTAAAGGTAATAGCCAGGATATTTCCTGGCGCAATTTTAGCTTTATCAATCATATAAGCAACTCGGTATGTAAGTGCTCTGGTTTTTCCGCTTCCGGCTCCGGCAAAAACCATTACCGGTCCGTCAACTGCCAATACCGCTTTTTGTTGTTGTGAATTCAAGTTGCTTAACATAAAATCTCCTATTTCCTATTTCACAGATGATTTCAACGGAACAATCCGGTTAAATACCAATTGCTCATCGGTTGAAGTTTTATCAACGGTAAAGTATCCTTCGCGGATAAATTGGAATTTTTCTGGTTCTTCAAACCGTTCTTGAGCATTTTCGATATACCCTGCTTTTTGAATCCAAGAATTCGGATTCAAGCGTTCAATAAAGTTATCTTTATCAACTTCGGAATCGTAAATCAAAGGTTCGAAGAGATTGAAAGTTGCGGGGCGCGCAGTTGTCGCTTCCACAAAATGAATTGTACCGTTGGGTTTGCGGGCATTAAATCCTGATCCGCTTTTCGTTTCCGGATCATATGTACAAAGCACCGCTTCAATATTTCCTTCGGAATCATATTTTACATCATAGGCTTTAATAAAATAAGCATTGAAGAGACGAACTTCGATTCCTAAGGCTAAGCGTTTATAATGTTTATTCGGTTTTTGTAAGACAAAATCATTCCTGTCAATATAGAGGTTTCTAGAGAAAGCGACTTTCCGCGTTCCCAGTTCCGGATTCTCCACATTATTTACCGCATCCAGATATTCGACCTCATCCTCCGGATAATTGGTAATGATCACTTTCAAAGGTTCGATTACCGCCATTAGGCGTTTCGCCTTTAATTTCAAATCTTCCCTGAGGAAATGTTCCAGCATATCGCTTTCGACTGTGGAGTTGATTCTGGAAAGTCCGGTTGCTAAGATAAAGTTCTTAATCGCCTCGGGCGTATAACCGCGCCGTCTTAAACCGATAAGCGTCGGCATCCGGGGGTCATCATAACCTTCAACCAAGCCCTTTTCCACAAGTTGACGCAAATATCTTTTACTCATAATCGTATTGGTAATGTTTAAGCGACCAAATTCGATTTGTTGTGGAACATGGGGAGTTTCGCAATGTTCAATAAACCAATCGTAAAGAATACGGTGGTTTTCGTATTCCAAACTGCAAAGAGAATGGGTAATTCCTTCGATTGCATCCTGTAAGGGATGAGCAAAATCATACATCGGGAAGATACACCATTTTGTTCCTTGGCGATGATGCTCAACATACATAATGCGGTAAATAACCGGATCACGCATGTTAAGGTTCGGATGGCTCATATCAATCTTGGCTCTGAGTACTTTTTCGCCTTCCTTATAGACCCCATTGCGCATGTTTTCAAAGAGTTCGAGATTTTCTTCGACACTCCGATTGCGATAAGGTGAATTGCGTCCCGGTTCGGTGAGTGTGCCGCGGTATTCTCTGATTTCTTCCTGGCTTAAATCACAAACATAAGCCAAACCTTTTTTAATCAGTTTAACGGCGTATTGGTAGGATTCTTCAAAATAATCCGAACCAAACAAAATCTTATCCGGTTTATAGCCTAGCCACTCAATATCTTTGATAATTGCTTCTACAAATTCCACATCTTCTTTAGCGGGATTTGTATCGTCAAAGCGTAGATTCGTGCGGCCGTTAAAATGTTTTGCAAGCTCAAAATTGGTTACCAAAGCACGAGCATGCCCGATATGAAGATAGGCATTGGGCTCGGGAGGAAACCGCGTAACAATTTCGGAAACGCGTCCCGTTTCCAAATCCTTTTGCATTATAGTTTTAATGAAATTCGAAATTTCTTCCATTAGCTTTCTTTCCTTACCTTTATTCTTTCAATATTTCTTGCATTGGCATACTTTACAAAGAGTTCTTTTGCCAAAGCCTCATGCTCTTCCATATATGATTTGCTGAAACAGATAATGAAGAGCAAGACTCTTTTTGTTGATTCGGTAATTTTGGTTCTATCAGTATCGGAAGTCGTAGAACCAAACGGACCTACAGCATCAACATAAACCGGAATGTCGGTTACATTTAGTTTTCCTCTACCGATTCCATAATATTCATCGTTTTCAGTTCCGACTCTGATTTCAATATCGCCTACGATTTTATCATAATCGAGGACAGCAACGGAACGTTTTGCTTTGATTGATAAGATGTTACCTAAATCAACAAGATTATTAATGAGATAAAGACCCCTTCCTTTTACCAGTCGTCTTAAAAGCGACTCACAAGCCAATCGATAACGCGAAGGGTCTTTCCCGAGCGCTTTATAACCGTCGCGCCCTTCTTTAATAAGAGGAATATTCAAGACATCCGCCAAAGAATACTCCTCCATTATTTCTTTTTCAATTCTTTTAACCAGAGGTTTGATTTCCTCGCTATCTTTCAGATCGACATCCATCTTCAAGGCGATGATATCAAAGTCTGGAAGTTTATTTAATATGGAATTCTTGATTGTAATCTGCATTTATCCTCTTAGCATCTCCAATTCTTTTGTTTTCGCCTGGACCAGGGCTTTTATTTCCTGAGCCTGTTCACGTTTTTCGCGGAGGATAGTGTTGATTTTTTCCATCTGAGAAAGCAAAGATTTGTATTTTTGAACAATATCGGCTCTTTCAAGATTCTGGATTTGGTTTCGATAAAACTCAATTTTAGCACGTAAATCATTGCGATGTACTTCCAGATCCTGAAGTTCCGCCTTCAACTTCAATTGCGCATTACGGTCTTCGGGACGATTTGATGTTTGATTTAATTCATTTTGTTTGTCTTCAATCTGACGACTCTTTTCTTGATAAGATTTCAAACATTCGTCCAGATTAACCTTGCTTGTACAATAATCATAAACGTTTTTCTCATTCATGCGCAGGCGTTTTTCCGCTTCAATGCGCTTGTCTTGTTCGGCTTTTAATTCTGTTATTTGCCGATAATATTCATTATAATGACGCGTTAATTCCTGAATTTCATTTTCCAAATCAGCGCTCGCTTTTGCTTCCTTTTCCACAACGAATGGCATATCGACTTCGATTTCATCAGGTTTTTCTTCCTCTTTCAGTTTATCAAGTTGACGAGCCAGTTCATCCCTTTCGTATTCGGTTTCTCTTAAACCACCCATTTGTTTGGCCTTGGTACGCCGAAGTTTATTAAGGAAATATTCAATCGTCTCTGCTTCTTGGTTATTAAGCTTTTCAATTTCTGCTGCATTATTCTCCAAGAAGGTTTCATATTTATGATGCAAGCGCTCCATATCATCTTCAAAACCGCGCTTCTTTTCTTCCTGTAGCTGTCTTTCAAGCATTAATTTGCTTTTTGTTTTTTCATAATTTTCCTGAGCTTCAATGCTGAAATCGCGGTTTTGCTTATAATTCATTTCCAGTTGGAAAATTCTGTCGTTAATGACATCAATCTCTAAGTTCTTGGCATCAATTTTTTCCTTGATCGCCTGTTCATTTCTCAGAAATTCCTTTTCTTCTTTCTCCGCTTTTTCCTCGCATTCCCTTCTCATATCTCTGATAACCCGAATTTTACGCCTGAACTCGGGATCCAAGATATCATCTTCGGTTAGACGTTTTAATTCACTATTAATCTCATCAAGCAAAGCATCTTTTTCTTGAATTTTAGCCTGAAGTTCTTGAATCAATTTTTCTTTTTCGGCTTTAACCATGTTCTTTTCTTTATCCTTTGCTTGAATTTGCATCTCATAACTTTCAGCAAGTTTTTCAAGTTCCTGATTATTTCTTTCGATTAAAAGATTTAATTCTGCCTTATTTCGCTCCAATTCTTCCTGATATTCTCTAATCTGGTTGGCATAAGCTTCAATGAGACGATTTTTTTCATCATCTTCTTCATTATTTTCATTATTTACAGGATTATTTCTTTCCTGTTTAAATTCGTTAAACTCATTTTTAAGCTTCCGAATCTCATCAACCAGCTCCTTGTTTAAGGCCGAAGGTTCATAAGAAAGATTCGGTATCAACATCGGATTAAAGAAACGAACATAAGGACAGTTGTGATGATCCTGATTGTTGGCATACGAAGAGAAATAATCTCCATGAGCAAAGGGGAATTGTCCGGTTTTGAGGCTATTAACTTCCTCCTTCAAACGTTTAATTTCCGAAAGAATGTAATTATAAGGTTCTCCCGCATTATCTCCCGGAACAACTCTTTCCTTCATAACTAATTGTTTGTTTAATTGGATAATTTTATTCTCAAGTAAAGCTTTTTCTGCTTCCAAAATATCGAGTCTAGCAGCAGTATTGATGCCGGAATCAACTCGTTTTTGAAGCTTATCCTTCAACATCGTAATTTCCGATTTCAATCCGGAAACTTCGTTTTCAAGCATTAATTTCTCATATTTAAGGGTTTCAAGCTTAGCAAGATTTTCCTGACTGTTTTGTCTTTCCTTGTTAAGTTGTTCTTCAGCTTGTAAAATTGCTTGATTAAGATTTTTAATCTGCGCCATGTAAAGTTTTTCTTTATTTTGGACTTCAGAGCGCAGTTTTTTGATTTCCTCTTGATTGCGACGTTTTTCAGCTTCAAGTTTCGCAATCTCTGCTTGATACTCTTCTCTCAGTTTTTCGCTTTCTCTTAATTTCTTAAGCGTCTCCTGATGTTCTTTCGTTAGTTTTTCGAGTTCAGACTCAATTTCTTTAATCAGATTATTAATATTAGCAGGAGATTTGGTTGAAGATTTTGTTAAGTCTAAGAAATCATTGGAAATCTCAAATGTATTCTCATCAATAATTGTAACATTGTTAATCTTTAATGCTTTTACTTTATTGATAACAGATTCAAGTTCATCAATTCGTTTTCTTTGATTTTCACTTTCCGCTAGCAAAGACTCAATCTGTTCTTGAGCAGATTCTAATTCAGCAGTTTTGGCAGCAGCCAGTTCTTCATCAAAATTATTGATTTTTTCTTGTAACATCCGCTCTTTTTCTTGAATCTTAACTGCTTCTTTTTCTAACAATTCACGTTCAAGCTGCTTTTGTGCATAAATCTTTTCACGCAATTTTTCCAAACTGTTAATAACAGTCTGAGCTTCGGAATCCGCTTTCGCTTCGGAAGAAGTGACTGCAGCCGGACTTTCTTCCTTCAAAGCAGATTTTGCTTGGACAGGGATTTCCGCCTTTACATCCGCTTTTGCTGGAATATCTATCGGACTGACAGGAATTATACCATCAGTAGAAACAACTTTGTCTGCAGCTTTTGCAGAAATTGTAGCCTTATCACCAGCTTCTGTAGAGACAGGAACTGGTGTTTTATCTAATATGTCTGTACCAATAGGAATGGGATCTGCTGCAGGAATTCCTTCTCCTTCAGCTTTTGCAGAAATTGCAGCCTTATCACCGGCTTCTGTAGAGACAGGAACTGGTGTTTTATCTAATATGTCTGCACCAACAGGAATGGGATCTGCTGCAGGAATTCCTTCTCCTTCGGCTTTTGCTGCAACTGCTTCTGCCGGAACTTCTGTACTTCCTGTAGCTTCAGTATCAACCTGAGCAAGTTCAACCTTATCAGCTTTTGCTGCGACTTCGCTTTCAACGCCCGGTACCGGAGTAGTTTCAGAAACTTCCGGAGTTTCCAAAGCTTCGGCTGTTGTTTTATCCGACGCCAAGGGTTGTTCTTCCGCAGGCAAAAGATCGATCGGATCCACAACGGTCTGAACGACAGGTTTTTCTTCTGCTTCTTGGTCCGCAGCTGCTTTTGTAGCTGCGGGAGTTTTTGTTTTGGCGGCAGCAGTTTTAGTCTTGGCTGTCTTCGAAGCTTCCTTATCTTTGTCAGGCGCTTCTTTTTCTGCAGTTTCCAGACTGATACTCAGAGCGGGTTCTGCAGGTTTCTCAAACTTAGCCCTTTCTTTAGCTAACTGCGCTTCCAAGGCTCGAATCTCTTTGTCGAGTTCAGCTTCCAATCTTGCCCTTTCCCGTTCGACCATAATTCTGGTTTTCTCTCTTTCGCGAGCCTGGAGAGCTTCCAATTTTGCTCTCTCTTCAGCTCTAACTTTTTCAAGAGCATCCATCATTTTGGTCTCGGTATCATCAACCGAACTTTTATTGCTTGTGCTCGGTACTTCCTGATTTTGGGAAGATTCAGCTGCTTTCGGAGTCAACTCCTCTTCTTCGCTTATGTTATCAATAATATCCAATTTTTTGGAAGTAACTTCTTTCATATTATCCTCTTTCCAAAGATAAACTTTTAATTTATTAGAAAATAGATAGAATCATATTAAAAACAGTAAATACCAAGATTGTTCCGGAGCCGCTAATGCTTAAGAACATCAAAACTGTTTTTAAGACATTCAGCACGGGTTTTGATTTTTTATACTTATAAGCCCGATCTACCAGAACCTGACAAATCTGTTTAAATACATCAATGTTTAACTCGCCTTCCTGAATTTCTTCAATATTCAAAGGCGGAAAATAAGGTGTTTTATAACTTCTCAATGCTTTAAGATAATATCTTCTGGCATTTTTCCATCTTTTTTTATATGAACGACTGATGCTCCGCTCGGAGCTATCTAAATATTTTTGTGCAAGTCTATAATTCCGAGAAAAATCTCTCGAAATCATTGAATAAAATGAGGAATAAAAAATTGTAAACAAAATTATATAAACCGTAAGATTACCGACGGTTTTTAACCAAATATTTTCGGAATACATGTTAAAAAGCACATTATGAAAATAATTACCGAAACGAGTTAATGCGAAACTCTGCCATAGATAACTGTTAATCTCGCTTAAGAAAAGCGTCAATACAAAGAGTAGGCAAAGAATCAATTTTAATTTCCAAGAAAATTTTAATGCGGAAACCTCACCGATAACCTCTACCATCTTATCGCTTTCAGAAAAGGTAGCTGTTTTCGCCATACTATAACTTTTATTCCAAGTCCGAAACGCCTTCTTAACAATTCGTCTGCGTTTTAAAAGCGAAAACTCCGAATTTCTGATTGCATCCCCGAAAGCCATTTCTTCTTTTCCGACCTTAATCAGAAAATCTTCAATGCTGAAAATCGGAAACTTTGCTTTCTCAGGATTGTATAAGAAGGGATTGGTTCTTAAATATTCAGTTTTCAGTGGATCCGCTTCAACAACAAAACTTTCATCTTCATAAGTTGTCTCAACAAATCTTCCGTTTCCCTCACTATCATCATAGATATAATATTTGGGCGAAACTTTATGTTTGTTCATCCCTTTCACCTTTTCAGAAGCTCCGCTTTGAGACTATCGGTCAGATATTCATGTTCAAGTGCGAGAATATCTTCATAAAACGAAGCGCTGGTAATATTCCTTCTTTCCATGTCAGTAATAATGCTTTCTTCATCTAAAAGTAAATTAGTGACGAACTTTTCCGCAACCTCTTGCCGAAGAAGTCCCGATTTGACAGTTTCATCTAATCTCTCAAGACATTCCTCAAACTCACGTACCCCAAAAACCTCATAGTTTTCGGAAACAGCTAAGTAATTGGCGAAGAAATATTCAGAATATAGTTCATGCCCACGATTACTTTGAGCCGACAAAGCGTCATATAAATAATATTTTAATAGCGTGTGTTTTTCCCATAAAGGGTTTTGAAACCAATTTTTTTCCTCTTCCGCAAGCACTAATTTTACTACAAAAGAAAGATTGTTTGGTAAATTATTTATTACTTTGATATTTTTCTGATAGTTTTTAAAAATCTTTGCTAACTTAGGATACTTAGCGCTCTCTGTTTTCAAAAAACGCTCGCTATAGTCTTGCAAAGCTTCAGCTTTCAATAAGTTTTCGAAAGTGGTTACATAAGTTTTCAGATCATTTGCTTCAAGTTCAGCGGATAAATAACCGCTAAAGACTTGTCCATGGTCTAAATAATATTCACAAGCAGCCAAGTCTTCTTTAAAATCTAGCCGGCTTTTATGATCCGGTAATTCTAGAAGCATTTCATCAAGATTATTCTGACTGAAGCTAACAAGTCCGTTAAAAGAAAGCTCGCTTATATCTGTTCCTAAGTATTCATAATAAACCCAAATAAATGCTCTGTTATTGTTAATTTCTAAAAGAGTTTCCTCTATAAGAACAAAATTACTGTTTTCCTTTTCTGCTTCCATAATTTTCTCATAGACACGTTTATTACCATCTTTTCTAATTAATTCTTTCAGAATATCGTTGCTTGTAATGAGATTCTTGGAGTTTTCGGATAACAGTGGTTGGATTTCTGTCTTTAGTTTTAATTCTAATTCCGGAAGACTTGTAAGTTTTTGTTCAAATAAAGAATAAAAATCTAGTGCGCGTCTGCCGGTAAATAAATCTATTGTTTCCTTGTATTCTTCAAATCTTTCTACGTTGATATTCTGGTATTGGTTAAGTTTCGAGATTGTTAAGACTTTGTTTTCGCTCGCAATCAGAGCCTTTGTCAGGGGATTGTCATAATTATAATTGATAAATGGTTTAATAAAATACGCAAGAATTGTACAAATAAGAAAACCGCTGATTAAACCAATAAAACCACCGACAATACGAAGATAAATATTCGATTGGGTTAAAACTCTTTTCTTTACGGAAGGTCGGAATAAATAATAGATGAATCCGGTTAAGGAAAAGAGTAAAACATAAGCTAAAATATAGACTAATAAAGCATTAAACAAGTAACGATTTGCACTCTTTTTAAATAATCCCAGTCGGGTTGTTTTTAGATAAATGTTCATTAAGCCATTAAACACAAAGTAGAGCGCAATGAAGGGAAGACCTAGTTTAAGAACAAGGCCGACTTGTCTGTAAATCCCGTAATAGATGCCGACAAAGAAGGAGATTACGAGTACTAGGATGATAATTGCATCGAATGAAAAGGTTTTGAATAGTTCCAATATCAGTGTCCTCCTCTTTCTAGCATCCTTAAAATTTATATATTCATTTACAATTATAACATTTTTCTACCCTTTTTACAATATTTACAAGATAATGTTTTAAAAAAGTAAAAAAGCGCCTTTATTTGCGCTTGTCAATCGATTGATATTTAAAATAACCCGCTACCGCAATCATTGCTGCATTATCAGTACAATATTTTAGCGCTGGAAAACTTAAAATTACATTATCAAGTTCCTTTACCGCTTCGGCTAAAGCTTCCCGAAGCCCGCGATTTGCTGCAACTCCGCCAGCAACAATAATCTGAGCAACTTTATATTCTTTTGCTGCCTGGATAGTTTTATCTGTCAAAACCCGGACGGCACTGTTTTGAAAAGAAGCTGCTAAATCGGAATAATTAACTTCTTCACCTTTCATTTTTGCAGAATTAAGCAAATTAAGCACCGCTGATTTCAGGCCGGAAAAAGAAAAATTATATTCATCTTTCTCTAAATAAATTAAAGGAAGGTTATATTTAGGTGTTCCTTGATGAGCAAGTTTATCAACCAAAGCTCCGGCTGGGTAATCAAGGCCCATCACGCGTCCGACCTTATCATAGCATTCACCGACGGCATCGTCTAAAGTTTCACCTAAAATTTCAAATTGATCATAATCTTTCATTAAGACGAGTTCAGTGTGACCGCCGGAAACGACAAGTGCCAATAATGGAAAATGAAAATCATTTTCGATATAATTTGCATAAATATGGCCTTTGATATGATCAACTTCGATATATTCTAAGTCATGCGCAAGCGCAAAAGCTTTGGCTGCGTTAATGCCGACAATTAGGGAACCGATTAAACCGGGTTTAGCTGTTACCGCTACTAAATCTATATCTTCCGGTTTTAAATTGGCTTCCCGTAGGGCTTGTTCGAAAACAAGGGTTATTTTTCTGATATGATGTCTGCTTGCAACCTCGGGAACTACACCGCCATAATCTTTATGATATTTAATTTGTGAATAAACAACATTGGCGAGAACTTCTTTTCCGTCTTTTACAACAGCAACGGCAGTCTCATCGCAACTTGTTTCAACTCCTAAGACAATCATTCTTTCACCTCAAGTTCTTTAATCAGGACGTGGGCATCGGTGCCGTCCCGATAATAAGCTTCCCGAACATGCGAGAAAACAAATCCAAATTTTTCATATAATTTGATTGCGGGGAGATTATTCTTTCTTACTTCCAGACTAATCGACTTTACTTTGCTCATCTTACAAAGATTGATTGCAAAGTCAAGGAGCATTGAGCCAAAGCCCAAACCCTGGTATTTCTTCGCAATATAAAAATTGATTATTTCCGCATTCTCACCCGTAATCCATAAACCTAAATAGCCGCCGACTTCCTCATCAATTTCTAAAACTAGATAATGAGCATAGGGATTGAGTTTTAAGTCGGTAGAAATCATGTCATAACCGAGCGATTCACCAAAAATCTCTTTCTCCCCTTGTACAATCGCTGCAATATCTCTTTCTTCTAATGGCCTAATTTGATATTTCATAATTCTCCGCGTAAATAATTAGGCGTGATTCCATGCAAATCATCAACCTGTTTAAGTTCTAAATTTAAAGGGTTAATTATACAATTTTCTACATTAATTTCAAAATAATTATAATCTTCGATTTTTTGATAAAAATCTTCCGTTTTCAAAAAACAATCATCAATAATAATATTTTGTTTGTTGCTCTTTACTTCTACAAGTTTTCCGTAAACATAACCTTTTTTTGCCCTGGTAACAATTGCATAAATTCCGTCTTTATCATAATAGCCGGATGCAAGTATATCCAAGGAACTGACTGTATAAAGAGGGATGTTTAAAGTCCAGGCAAACATCTTTGCAGCTGTCAAAGCAACCCTGAGCCCCGTATACGAGCCGGGTCCAATGCCGACAATTATCCGCTTGAAATCTTTCATTTTTAAATTAAATTTTTCCAGGCCTACTTTAACGCCAGTAAGCAAATTTTCTGAATGATTGTTCTGACCTATCCCTTTTAGTAAATATATCTCTTCGTTATTATCATAAAAAGCGATATAAAGGAGACTTGTAGAGGCGTCTAGTACTAAAGTTTTCATGATATCACACTTTCAATGATTTGTATATATTTCGGATCAGAGCTGGACATCCGCACTAATCTCTTTGTTTCACCAAGATTTTTTATTTCAATTTTTAAATAAGTTTCGGGCAAGAGATAAGCAATATTTTCCGCCCATTCGATCACACAAACTCCATCTTTTTCAAAAAATTCTTCCAAATCATCATCGCCACTTTCCGGACTAAGTCGGTAAACATCCATATGATATAAAGGGATTTTACCTTCATGAATTTTTAGAATTGTGAAGGTAGGACTGTTAATCGTGGTTTTCACACCCAAGGCTTGTCCGATTCCTTTCGTCATAGTGGTCTTGCCTGCGCCTAAATCTCCGCTTAAAGCAATGACCATATTCTTTTTAAGGAGTTTGCCGATGCGGTAACCGAGTTCGATGATTTCGCTTTCTTGATTGATTAGTATTTCTTTTTCCATATCTTTCACCTTAATTTAACAGTATTATACCACATTTAATGCAAATTTAGCCTGTTTTTAAGAATTCTTATCAAGATAAGCAGCAATTCCTAAGAAAATCGCATAAGCCATTTTTTCCTGATAATATTCATCAGAAAGCATTCTTGCTTCTTCCGGATTCGAAAGAAATCCGACTTCTACCAAGCAGCCCGTCCTTTTCACATTATCAATCAGATATTTATCTGAAATCGACTTTGCGAATCGGTTTGTGTTTTGTAACAAAGCTTTGATTGTTTCTTGAATCGATTCCGCAAGCTCCTGTCCTTTTGTAGAATTGGCTTTATAAAATACTTGTGCACCATAAATCCGCGGATCGGAAAATTTATTGGCATGAATCGAAACGTAAAGCAAACAATTTGTAGAATTGATGAGATCAACTCTTCGATGAATATCATCGCGTTTTCTGTTTTCACTATCTGAGCCTGCCAAGTCATAATCACCGGTTCTTGTCATCAAAACTTCATAACCGGCTTGTTCTAAAAAGTGCTTTAATTTCTTTCCGATTTCAAGAACGATATCTTTCTCACAAATTCCCTCATACCCAACAGCACCGCCGTCGGACCCGCCATGTCCAGGATCAATATAGATCAGTTTGGGCTTTGACGTAATACTTTTGCTGACCACAACCGCACCGACAGAAGTAATAAACAAAACCGTTAAGAAAAGAAAATTTAAGATTTTTTTCTTTGTCATTTTACCACCTACAATAATTAACTTATTAATTTTCCGGCTGTAAAATGACAAAAATCAAATATATCTTCTATATTTGATTTTGTCGGTACGATTATTTATTTTTCAACAAACGTTCTCGCAATTCTTCAAAACCTGGTTTTCCGAGTAAAGCAAACATATTTTTCTTATAAGCTTCGACACCTTCTTGGTTAAAGGGGTTAACACCCAAGAGATGGCCGCTTACCCCACAAGCAAACATAAAGAAATAAACCAGGCGTCCGAATTGATAAGGTGAAATCTCCGGTATATTCAATATCAGATTTGGTACACTTCCGTCAACGTGGGCTAAGACGGTACCTTTTAAAGCCTGTTTATTAACCGTATCGAGCGTCTTTCCGGCTAGATAATTGAGGCCGTCAAGATTTTCCGCATCTTCCTTTAAAAGAATATCCTGCTCCGGTTTATCAATGTTAATTACCGTTTCAAACAGAATTCGCCTGCCGTCTTGAACATATTGACCTAAGGAATGTAAGTCTGTAGTATAAAGGACGCTTGCAGGAAAGAGTCCTTTACCGTCTTTACCTTCAGATTCGCCGAATAATTGTTTATACCATTCGCCGAGATATTTAAGTTTCGGTTCATAGGTTACAAAAATTTCAATTGCTTTACCCTTTCTATAAAGCAAGTTGCGAATCGCTGCATAAAGCAAGGCGTCATTATCCGGATAGACTTTTTCAAGAGCTTTCTCGCGCTCCGTCTGTGCTCCGGCAATTATCGCCTTTATATCAATCCCCGCAACCGCAAGCGGAAGCAATCCCACCGGAGTTAAAACCGAATAACGACCGCCAATATCTTCCGGAATCGAAAAAGTCTCATAGCCGTTTTCCTTTGCCATTTGGTAAAGTACGCCCTTACCAATGGTTGTTGTAGCATAGATACGGTTTTTGGCTTTATCTCCGTATTTTTCTTGAAGTAAATTTCTAAACAAACGGAAAGCAAGCGCCGGTTCCGTTGTTGTTCCAGATTTTGAAATCACATTGATGGAAAAATCCTTATCCGCTAAATAATCAATTATTTCTTGTGTATAGGTCGAAGAAAGGGTATTCCCAACAAAGACCAACTCGGTTTTGCCTGTTTTCCCTAAATAGGGGGAAAGCATCGAAAGACCTGCCTTGGCACCAAGATAAGAACCGCCGATACCAATGACCAATAACACAGAAGCTTCATTTTGAATTTTTTCTGCGGTTTTTAAAATCCTATCCAATTCTTTTTCTGCTGTTAGCGGGTAATCAACCCAACCAAGATATTCACTCCCGGTTCCAAATTTTGTTAACAGTTTTTCTTTGGAAACAAGCACAGCCCCTTCCAAAGCCTCAATTTCGGCTTCAGAAACAAATTTTAAAACATTAGAATAATCAAGTAATTTCATTTGCACCTCACGTTTAGTAATGAATTTTCAGTTTGCCTTCTTCAAGCAAATTAGTCTTGAGAGGTCTTTTTTTAATAACCTCAAGCTGTTTTTGAATAAACTCAGGCACTGCTTCTTTCAGTGTTTTAAATCCGATTCTGTATTTCGGAACTTCTCCTTTAACTCCTCTTTTTTTGTTTAAGAACTTATAACTCAACTTTAATCTTTTCAATTTTTCGTCGACATCCAAAACTTTCAATTTAACTCTTTGGCCGACCGATACATAATCATCAATTTTACGGACATAATTATCGGAGAATTCAGAAATGTGAATCAGTCCATCATAATCATCGACTGTAACAAAAGCTCCATAACCAAGAATATTGGTTATTTTACCATAAACTATTTCTCCCTTTTTTATCATGATACACCTCGTAATTACTGAAAATATTATAACATATTTTCATAATATTGTTAAGGGTTAAGCATAATAAACCAAGAAAAATCCAAAATAAAAAGGGCTCTCGCCCCTAATTTTAAGTTATATTTTCGACACCGATAATTCCCGGAACTTCTTCAAGTAATATTGCTTCAATTCCGTCTTTCAGCGTCAAATTCACACTTGGGCAACCGACACAGGCTCCCATTAAGCGGATATATACAACGCCGTCTTCTATCTTCACAAACTCGAGATCGCCCCCGTCACGTTGAATATAAGGACGAATCTTGGTAAGTATTGTTTTTACCATTTTTTCTGTTTGCATATTATTTGTTTCCATAGTCACATTCCTTTCTTGTCTATATTATACTACATTATTTTAAAAATTAAAAATAATTTGTTCTTTTTTGTAATTAAACGGGAGGATTCGGAAAAAACTCACTGTCGGTATTGTGATAATAGTAAATCGGAACTTTACCTTGTATTATTTGAACAACAATCGGTATCCTTGTTTCGATTTCAACTTCCTGTCTTTGTAAGGGTATAATTGTTTGTACTTTAATGTTGGTAACAATACTGATTTCTAACAACATATTGTTGATGCCATAATTATCAAAAGTTGTAACTACATCACAGGTAACACTTCCGACAGGAAATATATCGATGTTGATATTCGGTCCATACCTTGTATAAAAGATTTCACTGACGATAATATTAAAAGGGAGAACAAGATTATTTAAGATTTCATTATTTTCAATTTTTGATAGTTCCGTGTGTAAGACTTTAGTTGTATCAGCCATAATTTTATTGACTTGGTAAGTGTTTATATAGATACTGTCAATTTCTCCTCCAACCGAAACCGTCATAATTAAACTTTCTAAATCAATATTGGGAAGAACTGTTTCGGTAATAGCATCGGAAATAATGTTTGTGACTTCAAGTTTTGCTTTTTGGGATACATAATTTTTGACTCTTTGTGAGAAGTATCCGGAGATAATATTAATTATAAAAAAAACGAGAAAGAGAAATAAAATTATTTTCAACAATTTTAATACCTGTTTAGTTTTCATTATACCCCTCATTAAATTATAGTATCCTAATTTAAATAAATGTATATAAATTATTATTTATAATATAATAAGGGCGAGGTGAAATGATGAAAATAAAAGAATTAATGACAAAAAAAGTCATAACCGTTACCAAAGATACGAAATTAAGCGAAGTAGCCAGGTTATATGCGAAATATGATATCGGATTCGTTGTCGTCATCAATTCCGAACGCGATGTGTTAGGCGTTGTCACCGATCGCGACATTGTCATCAGAGGGCTTGCACGGGGATTATCCGGGGATGGTGTTGTAGAAGAAGTGATGACACCAGTAGTAGTAGAAATTCACCGTGACGAAAATGTTAGACGTGCCTTAGAGATGATGGGCGAAAATCAAATCCGTCGTCTTGTTGTTGTAAATGATGAGAAAAAACTTTGCGGAGTAGTGAGCTTATCCGATTTAGCCCGCGGAAAATATACAAATAAATATATAAACGAAATCCTTTATGAAATTTCCATTCCCAACCCGCAAACTGAAAAACCAATGAAATATCTTGAAGTTGATGATTTCCCCCTCTAATAAATTGTTTAATACTTCCTATAGACAAAAAAGGCATTCCGTAATAGAATGCCTTTTTAGCTTATAATAATTTTTTAATTATTTCTTCTTTATAAATCAAAACTACACATTCAGCGCCGACTCCTTCGCCACGACCGATAAAACCCATGCCTTCACCCCTAGTTGCTTTAACATTCACTTGCTCTAAATCAATTCCAAGCAAGCGGGATATATTTTCTTTGATAGCGGGAACATAAGGTTTTAGGAGTGGCTTTTCTAAATAGACAGTAATATCAAGATTGGCAATTTTATATCGGTAATTAGCAAGAAGTTTCCTTGCTTCCGCAACAAAATAAGCGGAATCCATATCTTTATATTTTGAGTCATTATCCGGAAAATGAGTTCCTAGATCCCCCAAACCTAAAGCACCGATGATGGCTTCACTAATAGCATGATAAATGCAATCAGCATCGGAATGACCGATTAAACCAAATTCATAAGGGATTTTCACACCGCCAAGGATGAGTGGTCTTTCTTTTCCAAAACGATGCACATCATGAGAATGGCCAATACGGTAGTTCATTTATCCCTCCGACTAAGAAATTCCAAATATAATAGATCGCGTTCAGTCGTAATCTTTATATTTTTTTCGCTCCCGGGAACTATTTCCGGATTTATTTTTAAGTATTTTTCTAACAAACCGACATCATCAGTTCCGTAATAAGCTTCTTTTTCCGCAAGTTCCACAGCTTTTAAATATAAATTCCGATTGACTCCCTGCGGGGTTAAGATTCTCCATAAATTATTGCGCTCCAAAGTCCGGTAAGAGTCCCTAACTTCCGCAATCGTATCTACGGGACGAGCAGCTAAAACGGCCGCTTTGCTTCTTAAAGTTGCTTGATAAACCTTTTCGATTTCTGCGCATTCTATGAAAGGCCGAGCACCGTCATGAATCAAAACAACTTGACTAGAACACTTTTCCATCCCGGCTTTGACGCTGTCTTGTCTGTATTTTCCGCCGACAGCAAATTCTAAATTAGGAATTTCCGAAACCATTGCCTTTACCGAACTAATTTCATCTTCTCGACAAACCAAAACGACTTTCCGACAAAGAGGAACTTCTAAAAATTTTTCTAAAGAAAACTGAAACAGGGGTTTGTCATCCAATCGGTAAAAAACCTTATTGTATTTAAGTCCCGACCTTTCGCCCTTGCCAGCAAGAAGGATAATACTATCAAACATCTTCTTCACCTTAATCCTTCAAAATGTCGTCAAGAAAATCGTCGCTTAAATCAATTCCCATTTCATGTAAATCTAAGTTCACATTTGTCTTCGGTAGATAAATGGAATAGTTCTGGGTATATTTCGGGTCGGCGGCTAAGTTCAAAGCTTCATAACCTTCCCTTAGAAGAGTTTCGGCTCTGGAATCTTCCGCATTCTCACTTGAAATAATTCCTAATGCATTTTCGATTTCATAGTGGATCTCATTAAAAGGAATTTCCAATTTTATAAAGAAATTCTTTTCAGAATTTAAAATAGCAAGCAGGCGATTATAGCCTTCTTTTTTGTCGATAATCAAAGCGAAAACTTCATCTTCCAAACGGTAAATTTTCGTGCTTTTTAAGTTAAGTTCTTTACCGACTTGAAGAAAAAATTTCGTCATCAGCACTTCGCCGACGTCTTTTCCAACTTGTTGATTGATCTTTAATAAATTGGTAATCTTTATTAAAACAAGCGCCAGCCAATTATTGCGTTCATAAACAAGATGAGCAGTTTCTAGAAGTGCGCTTCGGTCATAAAACTTCATTTTAAAACGTTCAAAATCTGTTCTATGAACGATTAAATATTGATGCCCTTCAAAATTAATATTGCTCTCTTCAAACCAGAGATTACCTTTTAGTGTTTTTAGACGATAGTAAAGTTTCTGTAATTTATCGGTTAGATTCCGACCTGAGATAATCGGTAAATCCTCTTGAACTACAGTTGAAAGGAAATTATTTTCATCTAAGAGATTATCGGACACTCCGAGAAGATCCATCATTTCACGGTTTAAGATATATCTTCTGGATTTGAAATCATAATAACAAAGCGGTTCTCCCAAGAAGTTCAAATAGTTATAGAGAGTCGACATATTGAAACTAGCATCAAGAGAGGAAGCTCCGTAAGTCATCAATACATAGCCAAGAAGTTTTCCGGAAGATATTATTTTCCGTTTTTTCAAATCCAATTTCCGTGTTTTACCGTCTCCGAGCGTGATAACGATTCGGTAATCTCTTTCTTCCGGTGTTCTTATATAATGGATAAAAACATCGAGTTCCATTTCTTGGCTGTCAACCAAAATCCTACTGATTGCTTCTTCATAATACTTCTTTTGGTTCTTTTTTAAACCAAGTAAATTAGCAAACTCTTCGGTAAAATTTATTAATTTTGCTTTACTGTTGAGGTAAGCATAAATCTTGTTTCCGGTACTGTTTGCTGCAACTTTGACTAAATTTAAACGCTTATAAAAAATACAGTTAATAAAAAGAAAATAAACAAAGTTAACAAGTAAGACAAGTAGCGCATATCCTGCAACAAATACCAATAACGGTAAATTAAAAATATTTAGTTTTGGTAAAGCTAAAACTAAAATATAGGTTAAAAGGACAGTGCCCGTTAAGATTAAACTTAGCCAAGGCACTTTCCTTTTCTTTTCAAGCATGCTTAAAAACAACACCAATACCAATAACAGTACCGGTATCAACAAATATTCATTTTTGAGGATGAACTCGACAATCTTGTTCATAATCTCCTCCTCATCTTACAAATAACTCTGCGCTCATTCTGTTTGTAGCAAGAGGAATGGAATAAACGTCACAAAGACGAAGTAAGGCGGATACATCAGGTTCATGAGGTTGAGCTGTTAAGGGATCACGGAAGAATATTACCATATCGATTTTCCCTTTCGCAACCCTTGCGCCGATTTCCTGGTCGCCGCCCAGCGGTCCGGATTTAAAGCAATGAACGCTTAAGCCGACTTCTTCCATTACCCGCTTTCCGGTCGTTCCGGTTGCATATAAATCATGCTCCTGAAAAAACTTTTTATGCTTGCGCACAAAATTCAGCAATTCTTCCTTTTTCTTATCATGAGCAATCAGAGCAATTTTCATTATAGACACTTCCTTCATATTTTTATTATAGCACAGAATAAGAGAGAAGCAAATATTTTATTTAGTAATCAAATAACGATCGAGCATTTCTTCCAATCTTTCGGGCGTCAGTTTCATATGAATATTGCCGTCAATGGTAACGGAAATATTCCCTGTTTCCTCAGAAACTACGATAGTTAAAGCGTCGCTTCTTTCGCTGATACCAAGCGCCGCTCTGTGCCGCGTTCCTAAAGACTTCGGAACATCATATTTATCGGTTGAGGGCAGATATGCACCCGCACACATTATCTTGTTTTTCCGAATAATCACCGCACCGTCATGGCAAGCTGTTCCCGGAGTAAAGATTGTCGTGAGTAACTCTTGAGTAATTATTCCTTTAATTTCTATTGCTTTCTCAATATAACTATTAAGGTTTTCTTCTCTTTCGATGGTAATTAAGGCTCCCATTCTTCTTTTTGATAAATATTCGATTGTAGAAAGGAGGATATTAATGATTTCTCTTTTTTCTTGTTTCGTCGAGAAGAAAGAAACGTTTTTGTTGGATGTAAAGAATGAATCCAATGAATGACGGATTTCCTGAGTATAAATAATAACTAAAAAACCCAAACTCCAGAAAATCAAATAATTAAGTAATGTTAAGAAGAATCTTAATTGAAAGAAAAAGACAAGCAAATAAAAGAAACCAAAAGCAAGAAGAATGAGCAATAATTTATAGCCACGAATTTTTGCACGTAAGAGCTTATAGATGATAAAGAGGGTAATAGCCACTAAAACAAAATCAATGCATAAGCGGATGATACCAAGCACAGACCAGCCTTTGGTATATTCTTGAAGCATTGCAATTAAATCTCCGAATAATTCCATTTTATTCACCTTTCTTATCTAATATTTCATCGATTTTTTTCTTTCTTTCATCGTCTACTTCTTGTTTTGTCAGTAAATACTTAATTACTTTTTCATCTTTTTCATCAATCGCATAATCAATCGGAAGATTATTATTCTCATCCGCCAGAAAAAGCTCCGCTCCCTGATCGACCAAATATTTGATGACATCTAAGTTTCCGGATACAACAGCCAGATGCAAAGGTGATTGTTCCTGCTCGGCAGCAATATTGATATCACAGCCATGGTTTACGAGACTGCGGATAAAATTGAGTTTGCCGTCCAAAACCGCCCGATGCAGTGGTGTTTCCGCATTCATATCCGCTAAGTCCGGGTTAACACCGGCTCTTAAAAATAGATTAAAGAGTTTAAGATTATTTAATTTCAAAGCGGTATGCAGCAGTGTCCGTCCATTATAATCTTGAGTATTAACATCGATATTTTCTGCTTTCATCTTTGCTAGCGAACTTTTAATATAGTAATAACGATACGGATCCTGCTTCACGCTTTTTACAAATTCAAGAAATTTTTTCTTATCACCGCGTTTAAGCATCATTCATTCCTTTCACTATCCTTTCTGCTGTTTTTTCTACTGATCCCATTAATTCAAATGACCAAACTATAAATATTTCCAACATATCTTTGCTGATAAGATAATTTTCCCGGAATTCATTTAAGATTTCATAATCAGTATTTTCTTCATCCCAAAAGACTAATACACCATAGAACCTTTCATCCTTCTGCAACAATAAACTTAATACCGATGAAGAATAGACCTTGATGCCTGCAGCCTCTAACCTTTTTACAAGCTCATTAACTGCACCAACCGCATGTTTAGGAAGATAAGCATCCTTATGTGAAATCACTTCCCGAATTTCTTCAAGAAACTTAGTCTTTGTTTCACTTTCCAGCAAATTGTTGTTATCTAAAATAACCAACTTCTTTCTACAAAGCAGCAATATATCCAAAAGGTTTGCTACATCGAAATCAAATTCTATCTGATAATAATCCTCCAAAACAAGCAGATTATAATCGGCATCAAAGAGATATTCGTGAGCTAAATCACAAATATTAAGCCGCTTCTTGAAAATCTCAATGATTTCCGCTTCCTCATAGCCCTTCGCAAGCAAAAGCTTGGCAAGAGTTTCGTAAAGTTGTTTTTGATGTCCAATGTCGGAAATAAAGACATTCAAAACTTCATCATTGGTTTCCATTAAAATTCTCTCGATGTAATCAGCGGCCTTTTCAGAACTAACCTCAATTCCGAAATTGCTCTTATAATCGGCATAGGTAAGTCCGCGGATACCAGGCATATGAATCAAGAGATTGCGCGGGGTTGGAATAAACCGGAAATCAAGAACAATGCTTTTGCTGTTGCTGACCCAAGAGATGAGGTTATTAGCGACAGTGCTTAATAATTGTTGTTCCCCGGCAACGATTACTTGTTTGCCTTCAAGCGCCCGGTAATAATTATTCGCATTCAACAAATGCGCATCATCAATCAAAATTAAATCGAATTGAGCAGGATTTAAAAAGTTATTTAAAATCTGCGTATCACAAAGAATCAGATGTTTGATTCCATAAGTGCGCCTAAGATAAGCTGCATAATCAAGATTTCTAATTCCATAAACACTGAATTTAGTATTGCTTTGTCGTTTTATCTTGCGAACAAATTTGTTACCAATTGCCTTCAAGACTTCTTTTTCAAAGTTCATTGTCGTATCTAAACAAGTCTCCAAAACCTGATAATCCGCAAGATAAGGATGTTTTTCCAAATAAATATCTCTAATGGTTTCTAAGTAAGTGTATTGAAAATTTAAACTCAAGTTCTCAGAATTATCGAGATTAATAATCAAATCAATGAGTTTGTTTAAACGATAACGGCTTAAAACTCTCAGATTGTCGGTAACACCGAGATAGTTAATTAATTCATCTTTTGAATTAACGAGTTGCGCCAAAGATTCCAATATCACTTCAAATTCAGAGTAATAATATTTCGAGACACTATCTCTAAAGATCTTGAAATAAAGCTTAAATACCTCCGACAGGTTTTCGCTGGCTTCTTCACAAACTTCCAAATGTTTAATTAATTCTTGATGCGTATTTTCATTTAAACTTTCAATTAGTTTTTCTTCATTATCAAAGCAATCGGAATATAGTTTAAATGCTTGAAGAAAGCGCGAAATATTATTGATATTGGTTTCATATTCTTCATACAATTTGCCATATAAATAACGGTATTTGTTATTGTTTCGTAAAGCCGCTTTCTTTTCGTTGATTCCGGAAGAAAGTTTATAGAATTCATAATAATCTTCCGCTGTAACAACTTCTGTTTCCTTATTTTTCTTAATTTTCGAAAAACGATCACGAGAATGATATAAATTATCTAAATAGCGTTGAATTGCTTCGATATCTTTTATCTTATCCAAAAACTCGGTTTTCTCTTCCAAAAAACCATAGGCTATTAATTCCTGATAATAAATATTTAACAGAAAATAAGCTTTTGAGAAGAGATCAAAGAAATTACGATAATTTCTTTTTGCCCGCGAATCTTCCGGTGTTATTTTTAAAACACTCTTAAAGAACTTAAGAAATTTTGATTTAATTAATTTATTAGAAAGATTATTAAAATAGTTATTAAACTTTTGGAGATTTTCATAAACACCGATTTCAAAATCAAAACCCGTTATTTTTTTAAACTCTTGTGCTTTTGTAGAAATGGTGTTCTTTAACTCACGGTATCTTTTCAGATTTTGTTTGAGCGCCTGATAAGCATTCGGGTTTTCCTTTTTAATATTTACAAACAAACGATAGGCGCTTCTTTTCAGCGGCTGATTGTTTACAAATCTTTCCAGATTAGCAATATCTTGATCAAGATCCTTGCTGGTTCCGAAATCTTCTTTATTAAATAAGGTTGCGATTTCTGCTTCTGCTGTTTCGATTTCATAAATCAAAGTTAAAAGTTTTTTCGATACTTCTTCAAACTTTCCTAAAGTAACAATTGAAATAAACTCAGAGCTAATCTTAGTTGTTTGGATGATTTGGTTTAAGTCTTTAATTTCTTCTAAAACATAATTGGTTTGGGGAAATTCCCAATTCAAGAAATTTATAATTCTTTTTAAAGTTTTGCGATAAATATTTAACTGGACAGTAATCTTATTGATAATTACTTTCAGTTCAGCCCTTTCCGCAAACAAACGGTTGATTTTTTCAAAGTCGTTCTCCGTAAAGAAAGGGCCAAGCAGTGCATTATATTCCGCTTCGATAGCAAATGAATCATCTTGTTCATATCGCGAAGCAAGCAGATATTCCATTTCTTGGATCTGGTAAATCTGACTTTTCAGGTTTCTAAATTCTTCCTGAGCCTGATTGAAATCTTCGGAATTGACCCAAGAAAGCGGAAAGGCATTAATATCTAAACCTTTAAGATCGCGGAAGACGCTTTTTAAATAAGCATAATTAGAGATTGGTTTCAAACCAAACTGTTTTTCAAGAATTTCTTTTTCTTCCTGAAAAACTGAATAACTTTTTTGAACTTGGTGAATCAAAATGAAGATTTGATTCGGGTATTTGATATTATTAAAGATCGGAATTTCTTTCCAAATACTGTTTTTAAAATTACCGATTTTTTTAAGATTTTCTTCAATTTTTCTTAATGCGGAAAGGATTTCAAAATATTCATTCTTATATAATCCCGAAAGATCATCAATATCTAATTTTTCTTTCGGAAGATCCGTAATCCGCGCCAGTTTATTAACAATTTCGATAAAACGGAAATCGAGAATCCGTCCTGTCATCGCATCAACATACTTTTTGATGAAACGATAATTCTGATATAAATTTTCTGACTGTGTTTCTGTTTCCGTTTCAATATCTGAAGGAAGCAATAATTCTTCTTGGTGAAAGCTTGCAAAAGAGTTTGTAAAGTCAGTCAGATGCTGTTGCAAACCAATACTTTCAAAGAGCGAATATATTTGTTCCAATGTTTCCTTCATGTTTGAAACATAAAGCACTCTTTTTCCGGAAGCAATCGCATTAACCGCAATATTAAACAAGGTTGTGGTTTTGCCAGTTCCGATTCTGCCGGTAAGAACAATATTGTCACCGGAAGCACCTTTATAAACCGCTTGCCTTTGTTTCCTTGTCAGTTGCGTCGAGTAATAAAGAGGCGGAAAATCAATATCATAAAGAGTATCGGAAAGATAATCCGGAAAACCGCCTTCATAATCAAATAGACTGCGCTCCAGCTTCATTTCCGGTTCTTTTAAAGCAGCAAAGGTTAGGTAATTTTCCAACTTTAAAGACCCGTATTTTTCAAACTCAAAACAATACTTATCCAAAGCAAAGACGGAATCAAGTTTTTCGCTGACCGGAATATCAACATTTCTTTGTTGTGCTAAATAATTGTTAAGATAGGAATTTTCGATCGGTCGCGCAATCTGTTGAATAAAGATACGGTTGTTTTCAAAATATATATTAACCGGCAACAAAGCAATTGGTGAAAAAATTTCACGATTGCTTTCGTCCTTATGATGTAAGAGACCATGCGTAATAAAAAGTTGGTTATTCTTGTTTTTTTGATGCAATCTTTCAAAGAACAAGAAAGGAAGAACTTTTCTGAGATTGTCATGAGCAATTTCGAATTTGCCGAGACCGTGATTTTGAATTGGAAAAAAAGCAAGATCTTCATAATCGATCAATTCAAAATTCAACAGCCTTTTCATGACATCATAATCGATGCTTCCTAATTCTAAATAAGTGCCGTTAAAAGAAAATATGTCCAGCAAATGTTTATTTTCATTATCAAGTATAAATTTATGCAATCCTTCTCTAATCATAATTTTTTCCTAAAAAATATACTATTTTATTATTTCCTTACTTGAAATATTATATCATATTTTCAAAGAAAAACATAATTATTCTAAAAACAGATCTGAAAAAAGCAAGCCAAAATAAAAAATGAAAACAGATTGAGAAAAAAACACTTATACATATGTATAAAAAAGCCTTAATAGATAAAAAAGAACACATTTTATTTAATGATTATTTCCTTGTATAAAAAAGAAAAATCGGATCGTTTAATCCGATTTTTTGTCATTTTTTCATCTCAAATAAAACCTTATCGTCCACATATTTTATCACATAAGTTCGATTCGGTTTGAAATTATCGAGGTTGCTTATCTCTGTTAAAACCTTTGTATAAGTTTTTTTATCAAGAGCCGCAATATCCAAAACTAGATTATAGTTATGGGTTTTCATTCTTTCTAAAACTTGATGAAGTTTTTCAAGATAATAATTATTTTTTCTTATACCAATGATAACTTCATCAATTGCAGGCAGAATTTTATTGCTTGTTGTGCCGTCAGAATTCAAATAACCGATTGCATTTTTAAGGTCTGTTTCCAGAAAAATAAAGATGGAATTTCTAAAATTAATTGTTCTCCCCTTAGAATCAATAACGCTGCCTTCATTAAGAATACTCTCGATTTGGTTGGTAATGTTTTTGCTTCCGGAATAAAAATTTTTAATGACAATAACCGTAATCGGATATTTCAAGACATGCTCGGTCAAGATTCCTCCGGATTCATAACCAACATAACCGGCCGGTGCTCCGATTAAGGAAGAGGTATGAAAGCTTTCATGAAACCTTGCTAAATCAATTTTTAAAATCACTTCATCTTTAATGTTAAAAACATGTTTAAAATCTTCGATTATTAATTCTAAATTGTCTTCGGATATTTGAATATTTAGAATGGTTTTTCTGATTCCCAGATTAATAAAATATTGATAATAATATTTTGAAAGATTTTGAAAGTTGGGAACAGTTTTTATTTCTTTATAAACTTTATCGTATCTGATTCCTAAATTTTCAAAGACAATCTTATCAACATCGGCTTTTGAAACATTTTTTCGCCCCGCAAGACGGCAAACCAAACCCGCTTCATCCATAATATCAATTGCTTTATCGGGAAGTTTTCGGTTTGCAAGAAAACCGGAAGAAGAAACAATATACCTTAAAATATGATCTTTATATTTAACTTTATGAAATTCTTCATATTTATTAGCAATTCCGCTGATAATCTCAAAAGCTTCTTCCTGAGATGCTTCATCTACAAAAACATTTTGAAAGCGCCGAGATAAAGCTTTGTCTTTTTCAATATAGCGATAATATTCTTCGAGAGTGGTGGCGCCGATACATTTAATTTCCGAACGAGCCAGAATCGGTTTGAGGATATTTGCGATATCTAAGGTTCCTTCGCTGGAACCGGAACCGACGATATTGTGGATCTCATCTATGAAAATTACTGAATAAGGATTTTTAATTCTATCGATTACTTCAATTAATCTTTCTTCCAAATCGCCACGGTATTTTGTTCCGGCAATAATCATACCTAAATCAAGCCGATATATATTTATCTTCGGATTAACTTTAAGCATCTTCATTGCGACCCCTTCAATTAAGGCGCTCTTCCCGACACCGGCACTGCCGATTAACATCGGGTTATTTTTTTGCTTTTTAGAAAGAATCCGGATAATCTTATCAATGATATCTTCACGACCGATAAAGGGATTCAAGCGATCTAATTTGGCTTCTTTTGTAATATTGACTAAGTAATTATTGTTTAAATCATCGGAAGACTGTAAAGAATAAATATTATTTAACTCTTCTAAAAGCACCCCGATATCTATCTCGAGTCTTTCCAGAATATTCAAGGCAACAGAGGCCGGTGTGGTAAGCAAAGCATAAAATAAATGTTCGGAGAAGACATATTTGCTTTTTTCCAAAATTGCGATTGCTTTCGCATTCTTAATAATTTCAATTAATTTTAAAGTATAATTATTAGCATAGTTTTTTCTGAGCAAGATTATTTTCGAGATTTCGTTTTCAATATCTTTCTTCGACACTCCATATTCTAATAATAATTCTGAGCTGAGCGAATCCTTGGTATTTATTAGCGCTAGCAATAGGCTTTCGCTTCCGACCACCCCGAATCTGATTTTTTCTGCTTCTACAGTCGCCATAATCTTCTGACTTTGATGATCAAATTCAGGAAACAAAACTTCACCTCTTTCATTCTTTCTATTATCATTATATGAAAAAGACTTTATTAATTCCCTTTAATAAAAAATGAAAACGACTTTCATCGAGTAAATGCTTTTTTTATTTGTCGTTTTATAGTATAATATAACATATACAAATTTTAAGAAATGAGAGGTTTAAGACATATGGGCAACACAACATATTCAAAAAAATTAATCGAAAAATTAAACGCTGATATTATTAAGTACTTTCCGCATTTGTTCTTGATTGATGAAGCTTATATGTTTAAAACCTTTTCCAACGTATCTCGCTTGGTAATGCTGGATCGCTATTCTCAAAAAGATATCAACCATGTTTCCTTAGGCATCGGCGATTTGGTAATTGTTGTCGTTAAGGATGATCCGAAATTTCCCACGCGCGGCATCGGTAATATAGTCGGCCTTGACGAGGAATATGCTTATATAGAGTTAGAAACCGAATACGCAGGAATGTGCGAAGATCTCGGTCCCGATAATATTATTAAAAGAAGAATTAACGAAGTTGATAAGCCGCTCGAACTCTTTTATGAACAAATCTGCCATCGGGTTGCGAATAATCTAGCTCAAGGGGAGACGGTTGAAATCGTCAATCAATTCTTCTACGAATTGAATGAAATGAATGTCGTTCCCGCCGGAAGAGTCCTTTTCGGAGCCGGTTCCCAAACTGCCGTTACCTATTTTAATTGTTTTGTCATGCCGTTTATTCACGATTCTCGAATCGGAATCAGCATGCACCGACAAAAAGTAATGGAGATCATGTCCCGCGGTGGCGGTGTCGGCACCAACGGTTCGACCTTGCGGCCAAAAAATTCGCTTGCGAAAGGGGTTAACGGTAAATCAAGCGGCGCAGTCAGTTGGCTAAATGACCTGTCTCAGCTGACCCATCTTGTGGAACAGGGGGGGTCGCGTCGGGGTGCACAGATGATTATGCTTGCCGATTGGCATCCTGACATCATTGAGTTTATCGTCAGCAAGATGCAGAATCCGCGAATTCTTCTCTTCTTGATAAATAATCTTACTGATCCCGACATTATTGCTGCAGCAAAAAATAAATTGAAATTTATTCCGCTTTCTCCCGAAGAAGTGGAAATCTATGAAAAGATTGTTGAACTCGGTGAGACCAATCCCGATCTCGTCAGCAAAGCTACGCTCAAGCGAGCAACAGAGGTTTTAAGAGACCAAGGGTTCTTCCAAGTCCATCAGCCCGAATATCTTTCCGGTGCTAATATTAGCATCGCCATTACAAAAGAGTTTATGGATGCTGTTGAAAATGATTTGGATTATCAACTGCGTTATCCAGATATTGATAATTATTCAAAAGGCGAAAAAGCCGCTTATGATGAAAAGTGGCATCTTATTGGCGATGTACGATTTTGGGAAGAAATGGGCTATCCGATTAAGGTTTATAAAACAATCAGAGCCCGCGAACTTTGGAATTTAATCAATATTTGTGCAACCTATTCCGCTGAGCCCGGAATCTTCTTTATTGACAATGCGAATGAAATGACGAATGCGAAAGCATACGGCCAACAGGTTGTCTGCACCAATCCTTGCGGTGAACAGCCTCTTGCTGCTTATTCAGTCTGTAATTTAGCAGCTATCAATCTTTCCAATATGGCTGATTTTGAAAACAAAACTGTCGATTGGGAAAAATTAAGAAAAACAATTCGGACAACCATTCGCATGCAGGATAATGTTATCGACAGGACCACTTATTTCCTGGAAGAAAACCGTATCCAAGCGCTCGGAGAAAGAAGAATTGGCATGGGTGTTATGGGCTTACATGACCTAATCATCTATTGCAATTTACGGTACGGAAGCAAGGAAGCCAATAAATTTGTTGACAAATTGTTTGAATTTTTAGCCTACACGGCTTATGAAACTTCAATTGAACTAGCCAAGGAAAAGGGCAGTTTCCCCTTCCTTGACCAATACGGTTCCAGAAAGAAATTTATTGAAACCGGTTATATGAAACAGATGCCGGAACATATCCGGGAAAGCGTCTTAAAACACGGTATCAGAAACTCACACTTGCTTACAATCGCTCCGACCGGATCTACCGGAACCATGGTCGGCGTCTCCACCGGACTAGAGCCTTACTTTGCCTTTAAATATTATCGCAGCGGTCGTTTAGGTAAATTTATGGAAGTCAATGCACCGGTTGTTGATAAGTATCTTGAACTCCATCCCGAATATACCCATGAAACTCTCCCCAACATTTTCGTCTCCGCAATGGATCTGACCGCCGAAGAACATGCCGATGTTCAATGCGTCATTCAACGTTGGGTCGATTCTTCAATCTCCAAAACTGTCAACGCACCACGCGGTACATCCGTTGAGGAAGTTGAAAAACTTTACTTCCGCTTATACAAAGGCGGAGCTAAAGGCGGAACTGTTTATGTGGACGGAAGCAGAGATACACAAGTCTTAACTCTCAAGAAGGATGACGTTCTTCCCAAGCAAGTCGAACTTACTGATCTCGGAATTGAAATCGAAGAAAAAAATGTTCAAAAAGAAAAAGACGAAATTAACCCGCCGACAACAAAGGCCAACCGAAACATCGGTACCGAAATCGGCGATATCTGCCCGATTTGTCTGGAAGGAACAGTCGAAGATATCGGCGGCTGCAATACTTGTACTAATTGCAACGCTCAGTTAAAATGTGGACTATAAACAGGGAAGTATAAATAAACTTCCCTTTTTTAAAGATAATAAGTTAAGATGAAAGTGATGATTATGGATAAAGCGATGATTATTGCCGTGAATACAGGAAAACCGGCAAACGAATTTAATGAAGAATTAAGCGAATTAATAAAACTCTGTGAAGCTTGTGAAATCGAAGTGCTCGATACACTAACACAAAACCTATCTAGAATTAACCCCAATACCTATATCGGCAGCGGAAAGGTCCAAGAGATGAAACTTTTGCTTGAAAGCGAAGAGTGCGGTATCGTTGTTGTAAACGATGAACTTTCCCCTCTGCAAGTCAGCAATTTGGAAAAGGAACTTGGGGTTGATGTCTTTGACCGCACTTATATTATTTTAGAAATCTTCAGCAGAAGAGCAAGAACAAAGGAAGCAAAACTTCAGGTTCAACTAGCTTCTAATATTTATCAATTACCCCGATTAGTCGGAGCCCACAAACACCTCTCCCGGCAAAGAGGAACCGGATCGGGTGCTTTGCATGGACGTGGGGGCGGAGAAATGAAGTTGGAGCTTGACAGAAGACTAATCTCCAAACAAATTAATGATATTAAAGCAGAACTGAAGGAATTAAAAAATTTAAGAAAAACCCAAAGAAAACTAAGAAAAAAACAAGGAATGAAGGTTGCCAGTTTAGTTGGCTACACCAACTCCGGAAAGTCATCAACTTTAAATGCTCTCCTTTCCTATTCTATTTCAAAAAGAAAAGAGGTTTACGAAAAAGATATGCTTTTCGCAACCCTCGAAACTTCAACGCGACTTGTAAAAACGGAAAACAATCTTAGCTTTCTTCTTACCGATACTGTCGGTTTTGTAAATAAACTTCCCCATCAGCTTGTTGAAGCATTTAAATCGACTCTGGAAGAAATTTCTGAAGCAGACCTAATCTTACACATAATTGACAGTTCTAACCAAAATTATGAAAAACAAATCGAAGTAACTAACCGCGTTCTTAAAGAACTAAATGCTGATAAAATACCGATGATTTATGTTTTCAATAAAATTGATTTATTGGAAGATGGGTTTTTCATTCCACCTCTTTATGAAAAGGCTATAAAAATTAGTGCCAAAAATGGTGACAACCTTGATTTGCTTTTAACCATGATTGAAGATGAACTTTTTCAAGATTATCGTTTGCTATATCTTAAACTGCCTTTTTCAAGAATTGATTTATATTCTAAAATTAAAGAAAATGCCATTATTGAAGAAGAGTTAATTGAAGAAGACGGATATTTATTAAAAACTAAAGTCTCAGATCATCTCTATGAACTTGTCCATAAATACCATATAAATAAAGACCGGAAAAACTAATCCGGTCTTTTTATTTATCTAAGTCAAAAGGTTCGCCGAGAATCATCCGATAGAGGATTTCTCTGTCAAATTCATCCATTGGCATATTTACTAATTGATAAGCATTGACACATTCTAAGCGCTCAATCGTTTGTTCTTCAAATAGGCGTATTTGATAACAATGGTAAGTCTTTCTTTTTTCTCTAAAAGTAACTTTCCCAATTTTTTTCGAATCTATCCTAGAGTTTATCCCCAATTTTCGGTTTTGTTTATAAATAAATGAATCATGAAATTCCCCAGCTTTTATTTTAAAAATTAAACCGCAGTATTTATCCTTTTTCTTCAGCAAGCAAATATCATTTTCATATCGATAAACAATATATAAATAATCTGTAAAATAATATTTTCTGAGATTTTTCTTCTTGCGGATAATCGAACGTCCCCGCATATGAATCAAATAATAATAGGCAAAGGAAAAACCATAGACCAAAGGTGCTAGAATAAATAAGTAATACCAATAATAATTTAACCAATGCCCGCCTTTATAGTCACGAAAAAAAGCAAAAAGAAAAGTGCCGGCCAAAAGTAAACCGATAATGATATTAATGATTCCGCGCCGTTTGTAGCGAATATTTTTTAAAGCATTGTTTAAAATATAAAAGATTAAACCAATACCGAGAACGGGCGATAAGATTCTTGTAATGCTCATAGTTTCTTCACCTATACTTTTTCTTATACAAACCTATTGATTTTATTATACAAATAATTAATCACTTTGTAAATAGGTTGCTTAGGATTTTAATAATTACCTAATTATGTATATTATACCACATTACCTTTAAAAAAATGACTAAATAGGTTATGAATATCCATTTGACAAGACCCCGTCTAAGAAGTATAATATCTAAAACGGAGGATAATATGAACTGTACAATTATTGGAATTGCTGGTGGAACCGCAAGCGGCAAAACAACTATCGCAAAGAAAATCTACAATCTCTCACAATCTTTGGGCTCTGTGGTTGTCATTAGAATGGATGATTACTACAAAGATTTAAGCAATCTCAGTTTTGAAGAAAGAAAGAACTACAATTATGATCATCCTTCCGCTTATGATATCGATTTGCTCATTCAACACTTAAAACTTTTGAAACAAGGAGTCGCAATCGAGAGACCCACCTATGATTTTGTGGTTCATAACCGTTCGAAAAATGTTGAACGTCTTGAACCAGTGAATGTAATCATTGTTGAAGGGATAATGCTCTTTGCTATTCCTGAATTAAGGCAGATGTTCGATATCAAACTTTTTGTACAAACACCGGATGATTTGCGTTTCATCAGACGCTTAAGGCGCGACATTCACCTAAGAGGAAGGAGCATCGATTCCGTAATTGACCAATACTTAAACACTGTAAGGCCGATGCATCTGGAATTTGTTGAACCCTCAAAACAACATGCAGACTTAATCATCCCGGAAGGCGGAGAGAACAAAGTAGCCATTGATATTATTGCTGTTAAAATCGCCAATATCTTAAATAATAAATAAGGCATCCAGAGGGATGCCTCAGGCTGTTGACAAAGTGCCTTTGCAAAACATTTAAACAAGGCACTTTTATTTTCGTCCCACATTAGTATTAAAAATACGCATAAATCGTTATAATACAAGGTTATATCATATGAAAATCAATCACTTTATCCC
>DUTX01000176.1 GCA_012841865.1 Acholeplasmataceae bacterium
ATTATAAACTAGACAGACTATCTATAGGTGTTCCATATGAAGACAAAAGCAATATCGGAAGATATGCAGATAGAGATTTGAAGTGTGGCGGGAATGTTTGGAGAATACCTTACGACACAATTCAATATTCATGGCAAAAAAAACATAAAGATAGATTTCCATTGGGTTTACCAGAAAAATGCATAAGATTATCTGGTATCCCTAAAGATTCACTAATATTAGACCCATTCATAGGAGGGGGCAGTACAGCAATAAAAGCAAAACAACTAGGGATGAATTTTGTAGGATTTGAGCTTGATCAAGAAGATGTTGATAATGCTTATAGGTGGCTTGTAGAGGAGAAATGTGATGATATTAAATGGTAGTGCAATAATAAAATTTAAACCAGAAGAAATTAGTAAAAATGAATGGGATAAATTTTTAAAAAAATATAATATAGACGAAAATGAAGCTATCGAAAAAGTAAAAAAAACAATAATTGATGAAATTAAACTATATATTGATAATATAGAAGCAATTGATGTTAATCTAAAATTAAATAAATAAAAATTAAATGCAGAGGGGTTAATTTATGTTGGTAAAATATTTTTGTGAAATATGTAATGAAAAATTTGATGAAGCAAAAGAATGTTTTGAACATGAGCTACAACATATTGAAAAAAAATTTACATGCGATAAGTGTGGTAAAACTTTAGATTATGATTTTAGTAAATATGAATATTTATTATATTTAAATCAATTTCATCATATAAATTTGGGACGAGCAGGTTATGGTAGTAAATTAGATGGTTGTGATTTAGTATTTAATTTATGTGATGATTGTTTATATGATTTTATAATGACTTTTAGAAATAAAGATAAAATACTTTATTCTGGTAGTAATTATAAATATAATTAAACATAAATACTATAGGATGTGAAAAAGTGAATAAAGATAAACATGTATATTGTACAGAATGTGTTTATGGTAAAAAACTTATTAATAATATAATAAATAATACAAATATACCTATACCATGTCAAAATTGTTATTCTTATTATTCAGAAGATAGTATAAAATTTCAAGATAGGCCAAATTATATAGATTTAATTCAAACAACATTAGATGGTTTAATTTTTGCAGCAGAAGATATGTGGAATAAATTAGATGAAAATACCGCTAATAAAATTATTAATAAAATAGCAGATATTCATAAAGAAATTGCTGATTTTTATAATAATACAGATGATGATTTCTATTATAAAGTAAATTTAGATTAAAATCTATGTTTTAAGGAGATTAATATGTCGTATCACATTGGAGATACTCACTTTTTTCATGAAAATATTATTAAGTATTGCAACCGACCATTTATAAATGTAGAAGAAATGAATAGCTATATAATAAATCAATGGAATAGCACAATAGATAAAAATGATTTAGTATATCATCATGGAGATTTCGCTTTATGCAACGATAAGACTATTGTTTCAAATTTAGTGCAACGATTGAATGGTAGTATAATATTAATATTAGGTAATCATGATAGGCATGGCAAACAATGGTTTTATGATTGTGGATTTGTAGAAGTATATAAAAATTTAAAAATAGGTAACTATATTTTATCACATAGACCACAATCATTAGACAAATTAACCAATGGATTAATTAATATACACGGGCATGTGCATAGAAACAATTATAACTTAGATAAAAATAAATATATTAATGTCAGTTGTGAGGTAATAAATTATAAGCCTATTTGGATTAACTTGAAAGGAGATTAATA
>DUTX01000074.1 GCA_012841865.1 Acholeplasmataceae bacterium
AATATTCTTTTGTATATTTATGAATAAAACTAAAATCAATTACATTTTCAATTTTCCTTAATAAATGTTCTTCAGGGACTATTTGCTCTAAGCAAACAAACTCAATTTGATTACGATCTTTATAAATGTTATTATTAGACTTTTTGAAAAACATAATAAACCCTCTACCATTTATATTTATACAAGTATTATATAATATAAAACAATAAAAGTCAATATTATAATCAATACAAATAAAAAAGCTGCTGACTTTGTCAACAGCCTGAAAGAATGATTGATTAATCATTCTTTTTTTTTATTTTTATGGTAAAATAATTGCAAAGGATTGGTGTTTATGAAAAAAATTGCAAGTTTTACTGTTAATCATACGCGGCTTTTGCCGGGAATATATGTCTCAAGGAAAGATAAGATCGGAAGCGAAGTCCTCACTACCTTTGATCTTCGGTTTACAAAACCAAATATTGATCAGGTTTTAGATAATGGTGGTATTCATACGCTTGAACATTTGGGAGCGACTTTTCTTCGCAATCATCAAGAGTGGCAGGAGCGCATCATTTATTTTGGGCCAATGGGCTGCCGGACAGGATTTTATTTAATTCTTTGGGGAGATCTTGTTTCCGAAGATATAATTCCCTTGCTTCGGGAAATGGCAGATTTTATCCTCACCTTTCAAGGGGATATACCGGGAGTATCGGCGGAGGAATGTGGAAATTATTTGGAGCATGATTTAAGTCTTGCGAAGCTTTATATTGAGAATTTCAAAAAGGAAGTCTTGGAAAATCCTGTTTCTGAAAGGCTTTTTTACAGTTAGCCCGGTAACGGGTTTTTTTCTGTTTTTGTATAAAATTATCAAAAAAACTAAGCTTTAAATTGTTACATACTTAGGGCAATTATGTTGTTTTTAAAAATATAACGCAATTTTTTGGTAAACAATTATTTACATATACGAATTCTGTTTTTTTTAGAAGAAATATGTTATAATTAGAAGTATTATGAGGTGAAGTTATGATACTCTTTGTTTTGATTCCTAGCATAATACTTATTGCCATATATCTAGTCTTTTTGAAGAAGAGGGGATGGGAAGAAGGAATCTTAAAAATACTCGGCGTGATCTTATTTTTTTCATATCTGCTTCAATTGCGAACTAACTTGGCAATTGACAGGACGATTGCTCTGGAAGGAGGGCCACTGAAACCGTTTATGACAATTCTGGTTGTCATAATCAGGTGGTTTTCAGGAGTGGTTGCCCTTGTTGGTATCACCGCTCCTTTTTTTAAATCCAATAAAAGTTTTACCAATATAATGAGGTTTATCACCCCTTTCGTCCTCTTTTTAAATTTAATCTTTTTCGATGCCAACAACCTGGCCTTCTTTGGGGAAAGGTCAATATATTATACTGAATTCAAGTTTTATATGATTGTTCTTGGTTTGATTTGCCTTGCTATTCAGTCCGGCATTTACCTGATTCAAATGGTTCGTCAACGGAACCTTCCCACAAAAAGGGAAGTTGGAATGATGTTCTTGGTCTTTGTGTTATTACTTCCGACGATGATGCCGCAGGCAAGTTTAAGAATATTTTTTGGTAAATTAGGTTCGGTCACAAATGATTTTACATTAATTCATCGCCTGACTATCTATTTTAGTTTCCTGATTATGCCAATCGTTTATATTTATCTAAAAAACCAGACCAGGGATAGCAAAAGACTCTTTTTTATTGTCCTTGCAATCTCATCGGTCTTTCAGTTTCTTTATATCAGAAGAGAAGGTTTGGCGGGGCTTCCATTTCATCTTTGTAATACTGCACTTTTCTTGATGTTGATCTCCTTTGTATTCGATATTAAAAGTACTTTTTACTTCTCTTATTTTGTAAATGTGCTCGGAGCCCTTTGTGCAATAATACTTCCTAATATTTCAGCCGATGCCTTCACTTTAAGTAGCGTAGGTTTCTGGTATAACCATATTTACGCATTTATCCTTCCGATTCTCGCAGTCGCAGTTGGAGTCTATCCGAGGCCGCATTTTAAGATGATGCGAGGCGCGATTATGATCTTTACGATTTATTTCGTTTCGATGATGTTTGTGAACGCCTGGTTTAATAATTATACTTTGGTTGACTATTTCTTTTTATACAGCGACTTTCTGACCGAAAAATTCCCTTTTGCGGTGGATATTAAAATAAATTATGTTTTATATTTCACTGGAAATAATTTGGTGTTTAAATTTTTCTGGCTTTACGATCTCTTAATATATGTTGCCTTTATCGCACTAATGTTTCTCGCCTGGGCAGTTTATGATTTTCTTTTTAGAGTTGCAGATGCTCATGGCGCCTTAAGAATAAAACTAAAAAAAGACAAAATGGATATTCTTTCGCTCAGAAAAGAGATGCAAGGTCGTCCTTTAACCGAGCCTTTGAATTTGGAGGGAGAAAATATGATTAAAATCGAAAACTTTACAAAAGTATATGGAAATTCGAAAAAGCCGGCGGTAGATAATTTCAGCCTCGAAGTATATGACGGCGAAGTCTTCGGTTTTATCGGCCATAATGGTGCGGGAAAATCAACAACCATAAAATCTTTAGTAGGTATTCAAAGCATTACTTCTGGTAGAATGGAAATTGCAGGTTATGATGTTTCTAAACAACCGATAGAAGCGAAACTGCGAATCGGTTATGTGTCTGATAATCATGCTGTCTATGAACGTTTGACCGGAAGAGAATATATCAATTATGTAGCCGATTTATATTTGGTTCCCCAGGAAGAACGCGATCAAAGAATCGAAAAATATGTCCATATGTTTAGTTTGGAACATGCAATTGATAATGAAATCAAATCCTATTCGCATGGAATGAAACAAAAGATTGTCGTGATTGCTTCCTTAATTCACAATCCGAAGGTCTGGATCTTGGACGAGCCTTTAACGGGACTTGATCCGATGAGCTCATTCCAAATCAAAGAATGCATGCGCGAACATGCCAATAACGGCAATATTGTGTTTTTCTCAAGCCATGTAATTGAAGTTGTAGAAAAGATCTGTGACCGAATAGCGATTATTTCTAATGGAAAACTTCAGGGCGTTTATGAATTAAATAAACTCAGAGAACAAGGCCTTTCCTTAGAAGAACTCTATATGCTCCATGCAACAAAGGAGTCCGAGAATGAGCGCCATTCTTAATCGTTTGAAGATATTGGCTTTGTTGCAGATTTCCAATAAACACAAACTGAAAAAACCGGAAAATCTGAAATTATTGTTTGCCAAAATCTTTATTAGAATCTTTTTCATGGTGCTAATTACAGCAGCCTGTGCGGGACTTACGATTCTTTTGGTTGACATTATTGGTATTCCGAAAGATGCCAATTTACTGACATTTTTCATCGTGCTACTTCAGCTTTTTTCGATTTTTGCCTGCACGATGGGTTTGCTTGAAAACCTTTATACAAGCAAGGATAATCCGATCCTGTTAGCATATCCCGCCTTACCGAATGAAGTTTTTATCAGTAAGCTACTGGTTTATTATATATATGAGATTATTAGAAGCTTTAACTTCTTTTTACCCTTCTTCATTGGTTTCGGTTTTGCGCTTAAGCTCTTAAGTCCGGCCTATATCTTAACAAGTCTTTTGATGACGGCTGTTTTACCGCTTTTCCCGGTTTTAATTGGAGCTTTAGTGACAATCCCTTTGGTGTTTTTGAAAAGATTTTTAAATGTTTATGCCTTATTGAAATTCCTTTTAACAATGACTTTGCTTGCTGGGCTCTTTGTCTTACTGGTTCGAATTACTAATCTCTTACCCGATCCGATTAGGATCCTTGCGATGTATGATGTTTTTGTAGAAAAGATGAAAAGCATTGTCATCGATGTAAATAAATGGTCTCTCTTTTACAAATTTATCGGAAATATCTTTTTTAAGATTAATGTTGCAAGCAATTTATTGATTGTATTTGGAATTTTGTTGACCTTATTCATTTTGATAGTCTTTATTTCCAGACCGTTCTATTTCAAAATGGCATCAAGAAGTTCCGAACATGCTAATCTTAAAGCCCATAAACAGAAGAACAAAGCTCATAGCAATACTTTTTTGACGTTTTTGAGGAAAGAGTGGATATTAACTATTCGCAATCCTGGCGAATTCATCAACAATTATTCGTTTATAATAGCTCTTCCGTATGTCTTTTATTTGATGATGTCAATCTTTGTTCGGGTAGACAGGAACGAGCTTGGAAATATAATGACAGTTACATTCTCAATGCTGATTGCACTTGTTATGGCAACTGCCTCCAATACTGCAAGCGCGATGGCTGTTACCGGCGAAGGTCAAGAATTTGTGCTCTTGAAGACCGCCCCCGGTAAAACATCGAATATGGCTTGGGCAAAAATTCTCTTTAATCTTGTTTTTTCAAGCTTTATGATCATCTTCAGTTATCTGCTTTTTATGATTTTAGCAGAACATAAAATTTCAAAACCGGATTTATACTTAATGATGTTTTCTACAATCCTCATTAATAGCGGTATGGTCTTTTGGTCTTTCCAGATTGATATGTTGAATCCGCGCCTGCGGGAATTTGCCTCAACCGGTGCTCTCGCTCATACCAACAACTATTCCCGTTCGATTCTGCTTGGGTTTTTGTGGTCTCTCTTTTTCACGGTGCTTTTTATCCTCTTTTATTTGGAAAAAACTCCGGTTGCCGCGAGAAATTTGAAAATCATTGCGAGTGCGGTAGCATTTTTCTTAGCGAGAATCTATCTATTCTCCCGTAATTTAAAAGCCTATTTCAAAGAAATAGAGTTTTAGGAGGAAGTATGAATAAAAAAATAGTCGCTTTATTTCTCTTTGTGTTTTGTATCATTGCGGTTGTTGCGATCGGTGTTTTTGGAAAAGTGCCCGATCCTGCGAGCATCATTCCCGTTGAAAAGATTTCATTTATCGATCCTTCGAGACATGAAGAAAATTTTGAATGCGAGCTCAATGAGGATGGAGAAAAAGTTATCTATATTCAAAGAGGTAATACTGAACACCAGTTGTATTGGCGGATAAATCCAGAAAACGCAACCGATCAATCGGTTAGCTTTGTAAAGGTTGCAAACGGCGATTTTTTCGAGGTTGACGCTAATGGTCTTGTTACTTTCAATAAGGAAGTATCCATCACCGTTAAAATCCAAAGTAATTTTAAAGATTTAAAATCTGATGTAGTAAATATAGAATTTATCGGAAAACCTTCTTCTAATGAAGATGAAAATCCGTTTGATTAATTGGAGGAAAATATGACCGGAAAAATAAGAATAGGGCTAAAGACGCTCCTAATTGTTGGATTAGGTTTAATTTTAACAGGATGCTTTTCCAGAAGCATCTTAGTGTCTTTTGAAAGCAACGGCGGCACACCGTTAAGGGATGTGCTTGTTCCTCTCGGTGATGTTTTGGAAAAGCCTGATGACCCGAAGAAAGAGGGCTATGTTTTTGAAGGCTGGTTTATAGACATTGATTTAACAACCGAATATGAATTTGATGAACCGGTAGAAAAAGATATGACACTTTATGCCAAGTGGAATCCCGCAAAATACATCATTACTTGGGAAACAAATGGCGGTTCATCGCTTGAGCCCACGGAAGTAAATTATAAAGCAACAATTGTAGCACCCCAAACACCGACGCGAGAAGGTTATGTGTTTACAGGCTGGTTTTATGAAGTTGAATTAAAAACTCAATTCAATTTTCAAACGACAATGCCTGCAAAAGATTTCACCCTTTATGCGGGTTGGGAAAAAGGCCAATACAATATCACTTTTAATACCAATGGCGGTTTAGAAGTAGACCCGATTATTGGCATCTTTGGTGAAGAGTTTGATGAACCTGTAACCAATAGATTTGGCTATACTTTCCAAGGTTGGTATTTGGAACCTGAATTTGAAAATGAATTTACAGAATTTGTAATTCCCTCTCAGGACATTACGCTTTATGCCAAGTGGGAACCAAATGATATCGAAGTAACCATTTTCATTTATGAAGGCCAAAGCGAAACGAAAATAGTTAAATATAACGAAATATTAGATGTGCTTTCGACTCCCGTTCGGACCGGCTATACCTTTAAAGGTTGGATTGATGCGGAAAGCGGAGAACCCTTTGACTTTTCAAAACCGATCCGTGAGTCTGTTACGATTTCGGCTGAGTGGGAACGCAATACATATACCGTTACATTTGAGACAACAGGCGGTAATCCTCTCGCCCCTCAGGAAGTTTCCTATGATTCGCTTCTTTCTGAACCTCCAAAACCAACTAAAACCGGACATGATTTTGGAGGTTGGTTTAAGGATGTTGAATTGAGCGTTGCTTGGGACTTTGCTAATGACAAGGTTACCGAGAATATTACTTTGTATGCGAAATGGAAACCGAAAACCTATCGGATTAGTTTTGTAAATGCTGATACTGCCCAAATGGAATTCAAATACGGCGCTCCTCTTTGTGCGCCTGATGATCCGACCAGAGTAGGTCATACTTTTAGCGGTTGGTATCTTGAGTCGACTTTCAAAACTGAATTTACATTTACGGGCACGATGCCGGCAGAAAACAAAACTCTTTATGCGAAATGGACAATCAATGACTACCAATTGATCTTTAAAGTTGACGGAGAAATTTATGAGACCAAACTCATTCCTTACGGAAGCAATATTACCGAAACTCCAGATCCTAAAAAGGTTGGTTATACTTTCTCTCATTGGGAAGACCTGCCAGAGACAATGCCCGCAAACGATGTTACGGTTAACGCTATCTTTACCGTTAATAGTTATACAATCATTTATCTGGTTGATGGAATTGAGCATGATGCAGTAAGTGTAGTCTATGGAGCAGAGATAACCCTTCTAGATGAGCCGACTAAAGTAGGTTATACATTCTCCGGTTGGAGTGAGGCACCGGCTACAATGCCTGCAGAAGATATAATCGTAAGCGGCCACTTCACGGTGAATAATTATGAGTTAACGGTTCTTTCAGCTGACTTAAATAAAGGTTCGGTAAATGTAGATCCTTCCGAATCGCCTGTTGCTTTTAATAGAGAAGTCACCGTTACAGCTATCCCAGAATCGGGTTATATATTTTCTCACTGGACAGATGGAAGCATCACGGTTTCAGACAAAGCTACATATGTCTTCATTATGCCTGCAAATGATTTAACTTTGACAGCCGAGTTTACTCCGGAAAGCAATGTAGGATATAAGATAAGCTATTATGGCGAATCTCTTGACGGAACAAGTTATGAAGTTTTATATTCTACAACCCTTTTTGGTACAACTGAAGCTGAAGTGTCAGCAGAAGAAAGAGACTTTGAAGGCTTCACTTTTGATTCTGATCATCTAGACAATATTTTGGTCGGAAACATTCTTGGCGATGGAAGTTTAGAACTTAAAGTATACTATACCCGTAATACCTATACCCTTACTTACAAGGTTGACGGTACCGAATATTGTGTAAAGACATTCAAATACGGAGAAGAAATAACAGCACCGGTTGATCCTGTAAAAATAGGGTACCAATTTAACGGTTGGATTAATCTCCCAGAGACTATGCCTGCAGAAGACTTTTCCGTAGCTGCCAATTTTAGTATAATTGAATATTCGCTTACCTATCAATTAAACGGTGGAAAATTTAGTCACCAGCAGCAAGTAAAATATAATATTATGAGCAATTTCCAAATTGCAAATCCGATTCGCGAAGGTTATACTTTCCTCGGTTGGACTTTTATGGGACAAGTTGAGCCCGTTAAAGATTTCAAAATCAACCCAGGAAGAACTGGAGATTTAGATTTAGTCGCTAACTGGAAAGCATATGATTACAGCATTCATTATTTTGACGGCGGAGATTCATTGAATCTTGAACCGAATACTTATACAATTGAAGGTTTAGTAATTCTTCCGATAAAAGAAAAAATTGGCTATAATTTCCTCGGCTGGTATGATAATAGTGAGTTTGTCGGTGAAGTCATTACCGAAATTCCGGTAGGTTCGCTTGGAGATAAGAGTTTTTATGCGAAATATGAAGTGATTACTTATACAATCACCTATTATGATGAGAACTGGCAACCGCTTAACAATTCGGATTTAATCACGGAATATACCTATGATGAGAACGAAGATTTACCTTTGGTATTACTGCCTGCAAATATTGGTATTGCCTTTGTTTGGGAAGATGCATCCGGAAATTACTATCTTAAAGTTAGTGCTGG
>DUTX01000075.1 GCA_012841865.1 Acholeplasmataceae bacterium
ATAGTCTGGCATTTGAAATTTCATATTATCTTCCTGCTCAGACTCTTCCGCAGCGGAAACAGCTATTTTCATAGCCATGCATACCAGATAGTCGCCGCAGATTACTGAAGTTCTCCGACCAAACTTTTTCTGAAGAGATAATTCTCCTCTTCTTATGTCTGCATCAGTTGTAGTTACGAACATAGCCTGCAATATCAAAGAGAATCCGGCCGCTGGGAACGTGAACAAGCCTCCGATCAACGCTAGCCCAATCAATATTTCCGCTGCAACGATAAATGACTGCATAAGAATCTGTATACTATCGTTGGGTAGGATAAGGGTATCAATAAAATGAAAACTCCTCTGCACCAGGTGTCCCGAAATAAGTAGGCTTAGAACCTGCTCCTATTACAAGATAGTCATAAGCATAATTTTGAGTTGTTCCAATTACTGTTTCTTTCTCAAAATCGATACGGGTTACCGTATCTAGCTTGACCTGAACCTTTCTTCCGGCAAATACCCTTTTTAAGCTGATTTTAATACTCTCTTCGTCTACGCGGTTAGCGGCTACCTCATGCAGCTCTGTCAGCATAGTGTGATAAGGGTTTTTATCAATTATTGTTATTGAAACATCGTTATGCTTCAATTTTTTTGCCAATTTCTTCGCAGTCAGTATACCGGAATATCCCGCGCCTATAATGACAATCTTTTTTTCCATCATTATTCTCCCCAGTTATCTCGTTATTTTTTGTAACAATAGCGGTAAAAAAAGCAACAAAGTTTTTATCTTGATTTATGTATCGTTGTATCGTTATTTTTTTACACTGTACGTGAATAAGAAAAATAACGCGGAAATCACCGCGTTAATAATATACCCTTAACTCCACTAAATAATCAACTTATATTTTTTTTAGTTTGTCAATTAAAAATCAAACTATTATGTTTTTTTTTAGTCATTTATCAATAAAAGGCTTAATATTCTTTTCTTAATCCAAATTCTGTCGACTCAACCCATTCCTCAGGTCGCCTGACCATCTCTATAAGCTGCTCGATAACTCTACAGTGATCTTCTTCCTGCTCAATTAGATATTTAAAGATTTTTATTTCCCTTTCATCTGTTGCTTCCTGCAGCATCTGTTCGTATAACTCCTTAGTTTTCTTTTCATTTTCTAAACTAAGGTTATACACATCAAGCGAATCGGGCATCTGCTTTATTTCACTCTTATAGTCGTCGAACTTTGCGAATAAATTCTTTATCTTTGCATAAGTATCAACCAATTCATAAGATAAGTTGTCCGCTTTATTCTTCAGTATCCTGGCATGTATGCTTTCTTCCTCGGCCAGTGCAATGAAAATGGATTTAAGGCCGCGGTCTTCTGTTTTTTCTGCGTGTCCCAAATAAAACTTTTTGCTGTCCATCTCCAATTGTATTGCAAGCTCCAAGCTATTCATATTTAATCACCTTTCATAATTTTCAAATTTTTCAAACTACTCAAGCTTATTATATCAGTTTGATAATTTTTTACAAGAATTATATATAAATCCTAATAAATTTTTAACAAATTCAATAAAAAAAGGCTCTATGTCAAATGTTGTGGTGTAGAGTTCTCAAGTAAAATAAAATAAATAAATTTATTTTAATCCAACGGTGACCCCATCGTTGGATTGTTTTTTGAATATTTTAGTTTTCAGTGCATAC
>DUTX01000076.1 GCA_012841865.1 Acholeplasmataceae bacterium
ACATTTTCAATTTTCCTTAATAAATGTTCTTCAGGGACTATTTGCTCTAAGCAAACAAACTCAATTTGATTACGATCTTTATAAACGTTATTATTAGATTTTTTGAAAAACATAATAAACCCTCTACTATTTATATTTATACAAGTATTATATAATATAAAACAATAAAAGTCAATATTATAATCAATACAAATAAAAAAGCTGCTGACTTTGTCAACAGCCTGAAACATAGTTTATCAAATAAACTATGTTTTGTAAATCGCTTTCTTAATTTTTTTTTATTTTTTTCTTTAAAGCAATTCTAATCGTTTGCATAATGTTAGAATCAATTTTAAAAATAATAAAACAAATCCTAAACTGTCTTTTAAAGTATGTAAATTTTTCCTATTATAGCCAATCATATTTATCTTTATTTAAGAATCCGCCAAAAAGATTTCTTGACGGATATTCTTCTGACAAATCAAAAAAAGAGCGTAGACAATGTCAGCGCTCTTTTATATTGACTATTCTTTTTGTTTGATACGATTCCATAGCTTTATCCATAGTTAAAATAACGGCCAAAGCCAGATCCTTGTCCTCGTCTTCATTTATGCCATTGAGGACATATTCTGCAAGCAATTCATAAAAATGGTAATGTTTTCCTTTAAGCAGGGGGATGTTTTCTTCATCATCTGTAGATGTTTTAAAAATACTTCTTAAATTGGTTTCCTGATAAATATTTTCAGGCTTCGTGTTGACCGAATCGGGATAATCGAAATCATATTTTATGTAACTGCCTTTTGTTCCGATTAGGTGCAATCTCGGCCTTAGTTCGCGTTCAAACATATCCGCTCCGACAAATGCCGTCATAGTTGGATAATACATGACGAGTTCAAAATGATCATCAACAACTGAACCTTCACGCTCGTAAAAGAGATTCAAAAAAACAGATTCCGGAAGCCCGAATAAAGAAACTGTGTGATGAACAAGATGCGGTGCCAAGTCATAAAAGAGGCCTCCCATCACTGTTTTCTTGAACCGCCAGTTGTCGCCGATTTCTGGTCTGTAGCGAGAAAATCTTGTGGAAAAGGAAACGATTTTCCCAAAATCGCGTTTTTTCATTAAATCTTTTAAAGTAAGAATGTCACCGTCATATTTACGGTTGTGGAAGACACGTAAAATCAAATTTTTCTCTTCCGCAAGTTTAAAAAGTTCCAAAGCTTCTTCATAGCTTTCCACAAACGGCTTCTCGCAGACAACATGCTTCCCACGCAAAAGAGCAGCTTTTGTATAGGAGTAATGAACATCATTGGGAGCGGTGATAACAACTAAATCAATTTCATCATCAGCCAAGATTTCTTCATAATCAGAAACAATTTTCACGTCGGGACATAAAGCTTTCAAATCATTACGGTTTTTTTCGCTTCTAGTTTGAACCAACTTTACATAATAACTGGAATTATTCATTAATGCCGGCAAATGAAATTCCCGGCCGGACATCCCGTATCCAATTAAAGCCACATTGATTTTGCTCATTGCAATTGCACCTCTTTCTCTGAATAAACTAAAATTTAATTCTCAAATAAACTCAACAAAAAATCTTATTCTTGACACACCACATTTTTGGGCGAATTTTAGGTTTAGGCTAAAATAAAGTAATTTGTGGTATCTAGCTAGCTTAGAAGGGTTTCTGCAACAAAACGAACATCCTATTCAATTCACTTTTTTCATTATAACAATTTACTTAATTTTGTCAATTTTAAAACTCTTTTTTTATTAAGTATACTGTAATGTTTACAATACGTGCTCTTGAACAAGTCAATATTGTTTTTAATTGACTTCACGAATCTTCTATCGGATAAAAGAATTATCGCTAAGGCACCTAAATATAAAGAACAAAATAAATAATTATTTCAAAATTTAATCCTTTAGGAATCTGGTCAATAAAGTTTTTTGTAATAATCGGCAATGCTGCGGCAGAAAATGAAGTAACGATTGTAAAAATAATGCTAAATAATAAAGGTAAAAATTTTTTTAATATACTTGCTCATATTCCCTTTTCCTCGTTTTTTAAGTGCTCTAATTTTTCTTGAAAATTTAGGAAAACAAAACATTTATTTCAATTAAATCGGAATGATAAAATTTTCATTGTGATATCACATAGTCTTGAAATAAATAAAGAGAATTTAAACTTTTCTCGCATTGATGAATAATATGCTTTATAATAAATGAGCGTTGACAAAGCCAACGCTCTAAGATGATTCTGTTTGATCTGAATGCTCTATTTTGTTACCACAGTTTATTTAATAGCCCCTTTTTAAAAAAATCATAACTCAATTTATTAACAAAAGTCTTTTTTTCTGAACCAAAAAATACCTGCTGTTGCAAAAATGGTGAAGTAAGCAAAGGATATAATAAGATACTTCCATAAGTTATAGAAAACAGGCTCTACGGAAAACACATCAAAAATGTTGACTGAAGTAAAAACATTGAAAATAGCCAGTTTCTCATTTAAATGTGCAAAGAGATTATAACCGTTCAGAAAAAGAAACAGCAATATGGCACAGATAGTCAATGAAATGATATTGTTTTTGAAAAACAAAGATATGAAGAAGATGATGCCGCAGATAAAAATGCCGAGACTGAGGTAATTAAGGAATGACAAAAAGAAATATCCGGATATTCCGACATGGAAGACATTCCTGTATGAAGCCATGATCAAATATTTTTTATCATAACCATACTGAACAAAGCCAAAAATCAAACCAATCAACAATATCAGTAAACAACTTGAAAACAGCAATGTTATGATAGTACTTAATTTCGCAAATATTATTTTTGTTCTTGACACACCTGAGGTATAGACGAATTTGTATGTTCCGTTTGTGAAGTCATTGGTGACAATCAATGATGACAGTACGGCAATCCCAACAATCATGAAAATAATCGGGTATGTAGTAATGAAGACAAAAAAACTGAAATTGTCTTCGTAACCAGAATTTGTCAAACTGCCGAAATCATAATATTTGGAATAAGAAATTTCCGGATGACTTTGAAGATACTTATAAATAAGCGATAATCTTTCCCTGTACCTTATTTCATTTTTGATTAAACTGCGGCGGTTTAAGTCTGCAGTGACCTCTAGCTGACCGTACAGTTCGGAAATATATTCTTCATTATGATTGAGATGAGCTTGCAGTTGTTCATAATCATCATAGGGAATTACCCCGTAACTGGATGTATAAGGTTCGCTCTCCAAAGTCGAGTAAAAAAAATAGATGCTAATAATAATCGAGATAAGTATAACCGAGAAGAAAAGAATAAATGTTTTGCTGAAAACTGTTTTCTTCAGTTCTTTCCGATAAAGACAAAAGAGTCTACCTAACATGAAAATCCCCACCCGTGTTTAATAAATAAATCTCCTCAAGGTTCTGAGCGAAATTTTTTATTTCGAGAATTGGAATATTGTTTTCAAGCAGTATATACAACATCCCGTTCAGATTATCGCCGCTTGCTTTGATTTGAATTGAATTATCAGTTCTTACTGCTTTATAATCCCGGAGCAAATACAAAGCCTTCTCAATAAATTCTTCAGGTACAGTAATCCGATAATAAACAGCATTAACAATATCCTTCATCTCTTTCTGTAAAACAAGTCTGCCTTCCTTAATGAATACTACATCTGTGCATAGAGACTGAATCTCATTTAAATTGTGACTGGATATAATCATTGTTAAATTTTTGTCTTTTGCAAGCATTTTTACAAGTTGTCTTATTTCATAAACGCTTGTCGCATCAAGACTATTAAACGGCTCATCGGTAATCAGTATCCTGGGGTTTCCCAGTAAAGCTAGAGCAATTCCAAGTCTTTGTTTCATTCCGAGTGAATAGTTTTTAACCTTGTCATGGATACGGTTCTGCAATCCGACCTTGTCTGCAATCTCATCGATATCTTCTTTTGAAATATTTTTTCTAAAGCCGGCGAAATAATCCAAATTTTCGTAACCGCTCATGTCCGGGAAAAATTCTGGATTCTCAACAATGCACCCGACATTACTGATTGCTTTTTCATAATCACGTTTGAGAGAAATACCATTTATATAAACCTGACCCCTGGACGGCTTCAACAATCCGACCATGATTTTAATCAATGTCGATTTGCCTGCGCCATTCGGCCCCACCAGACCAACTATCTGACCTTTTTTTATTGTCATCGAGAAATTGGAAATAATCTTTTTCCTGCCGAAATTTTTGCAGATGTCAAATAAATTCAGTACAGCTTCCACGTCATAATCCCACTAATCTTCCGATTTGGTAATAACGACATTATCGCCTTTGCATTCAATGAGATAGGTTGCTTGATTATTGCCGACGAGGGTAATTGTTTTGTTTTCATCATTGAGATTGATGTACTCTGAATCGAGAGCATCATAAAACTCTTTTAAGACACTCCAGCTGTCAGGCAATGATATTTCTTCGTTCAGTTCAATGGTAATCGCAAGGGGGAAGGGAAGCCTATCCAAGTCCACGGATGCTTCCATCGCATACAGCTTATAGCGATATCCCCTCCCTTGGCTACCTATTTTTTTTAAACCGAAAAAAGATTTATCACAGAGGAAAATTAATTCATCATCGCCTTCTTTATAAAAATACTGATTTTCCTTCAATGCTGCAAACAATTTTTCCACATCGTCTTTTGCGGTAAAATAAGTTACTTCTCCTTC
>DUTX01000077.1 GCA_012841865.1 Acholeplasmataceae bacterium
ACATTTTCAATTTTCCTTAATAAATGTTCTTCAGGGACTATTTGCTCTAAGCAAACAAACTCAATTTGATTACGATCTTTATAAACGTTATTATTAGATTTTTTGAAAAACATAATAAACCCTCTACCATTTATATTTATACAAGTATTATATAATATAAAACAATAAAAGTCAATATTATAATCAATACAAATAAAAAAGCTGCTGACTTTGTCAACAGCCTGAGGCATGGAAATGCCTTTTTTCACTTCCACTCAAGAGATAAATATCAGGAAATACTATTTTAATTTTCAGTCAAAATATGATATAATATTTAATAAGATATTATTATAAAGTTAGGTGAGATTATGGGCCTCTTTAACATTTTCAAGAGTAAAGAAAAAAAGAAAAAAGCTGAAAAATACAGAATTGGGATGGAAAAGACCCGAAAAGGTTCTTTTTCGCTTTTAAAACAACTATTTTCTCGGCATAACCAAGTAACCGAAGAGCTCTTTGACGAACTTGAAGAAATCTTTGTGATGGCCGATATCGGGGTTGATACGGTCGTTAAGTTTATTGATGAACTAAAAAGCGATCCCAGAGTCAAAAACTTGACTAAAGCGAATGAACTTCAGCCAATTCTTATCGATAAGATGTTTGATATCTATTTAAAAGGTGAAATCGTTGATTCCAATCTTCGTATCAATAAAGATGGTTTAACGGTTTTCCTTTTTGTCGGCGTTAACGGCAGCGGTAAAACCACGACAATTGCGAAGATTGCCAACAAACTAAAAAGTGAAGGAAAAAAGGTTTTGCTTGCTGCGGGAGATACCTTCCGCGCGGCAGCGGTTGAACAGTTACAGGTTTGGGGGGAACGAATCGGTGTCCCGGTGGTTGCGAAAGAAACCGGAAGCGATCCTTCAAGCGTCATTTTTGATGCTTTAAAGAAAGCTAAAGCGGAAGGCTATGATGTGGTTCTTTGCGATACCGCGGGCAGACTCCAAACCAAAGTAAATCTGATGAAAGAACTTGAGAAAATCAAAAGAGTGATTTCTCGCGAAGTCGAAGGCGCGCCTCAAGATACGCTCCTGGTGATTGATGCGACAACCGGCCAAAACGGACTCAATCAAGCCAAAGCCTTTATTGAGTCAACCGCTGTAAGCGGCATCGTTTTAACCAAACTAGACGGAACGGCCAAGGGAGGGATTGTCCTTGCGATTCGGGATATATACAATATTCCGATCAAGTTTGTAACTTTGGGTGAAAAGTTAGAAGATATTGAATATTTTGATTTAGAAAACTATATTTACGGATTGTTTGCGGAAATGATTGAAGAGGCTGAAAATGAACCTTCTCGATAAAAAAGAACATTATATCAATTTGTTTGATTTCTATGAAGGTTTTTTGACCGAAAAGCAAAAACAATATTTTCGCGAATATTATTTTCAGGATTTGTCTTTAGCAGAGATGGGCGAAGCTTATAAAGTTTCTCGAAACGCAATTTATGATCATCTTCGAAAAATTGAAGCGCAGCTCGATTTCTATGAAGAAAAGCTTGGTCTATTTCGGAAATTCAACGAACGCAAGAAAATATACAGAGAAGCCGAAGCCTTGGCTGATCCTGAGTTAAAAAATATCATAAAAAAGTTAAAGGAATTAGATTAGATATGCCATTTGAAAGTTTATCCGAGAGATTACAGATGGCCTTACGCCGCGTCACCGGTCGAGGTCGATTAAATGAAAAAGATATTGAAGAAATGATGAAAGAGGTCCGCTTATCTTTACTTGAAGCGGATGTCAATTATAAGGTTGTAAAAAGCTTTACGGCAGAAGTCAAAGCCAAAGCGCTCGGAGAGAAGATTTTAAAATCGCTCACTCCCGGCGATATGGTTGTTAAGATTGTCCATGACGAACTAAAAAAACTGATGGGGGGCGAAGCGGTCGATGTTAAATATAACCCCGCTCTTTCGTCATTCATGCTGGTTGGACTTCAAGGTGCCGGTAAAACTACACAGTGCGGAAAACTTGCTGCTTTTTTAAAGAAAAGAGATGCGAAAAAGCCGCTTTTAATTGCTGCGGATATTTACCGTCCCGCGGCAATTACACAATTAGAGACAGTCGGCAGTCAACTCGGTATTGAAGTTTTCCAACTAGGCACCAATCTGAAAGCAACAGAGATAGTAGAAAAAGGGTTAAGCTATGCCCGTGAAAAGGGTTATGACCTTGCTATCATCGATACTGCCGGGAGACTCCATGTCAATGAAGAATTGATGCAGGAACTATCTGATATCGCTAAATTAGCGAAACCGACCGAAATCCTCTTAACAATCGATGCGATGATGGGACAAGACGCCATCAATGTCATCACTTCTTTCAATGAAAAACTTCCCTTGACAGGCTGTATCTTAACCAAACTTGATGGCGATACCAGGGGCGGGGCTGCTTTGTCTGTCCGCTACTTAACAAATGTTCCGATCAAGTTTGTCGGTGTCGGCGAAAAACTCGATCAAATCGAAGTTTTCCATCCGGACCGGATGGCGGGAAGAATCCTTGGGATGGGCGATGTCGTCAGTTTAGTTGAAAAAGCCGCTCAAAACATCGAAGAAGAAGAAGCGCTGAAACTTGCGGAAAGAATGCAAAAAGGCATCTATGACTATAATGACTTTTTGAAACAAATTAAATGGATGAAAAGACTTGGTTCTTTAAAGGGAATCCTAGGGCTAATTCCGGGACTGGGAAGACAAATCAGAAATTTAGATATTGACGATAAGCAATTCGCTTATCTGGAGGCGATAGTTTTCTCAATGACTCCAGAAGAAAGAAAAAAACCCGATTTGTTAGCCAGGTCAACATCGCGGCGACACCGGATAGCGAAAGGATCGGGAAGACCTTATCCGGAAGTCAATGCGTTAATTAAACGTTTTGAAGAAATGAAACAACAGATTACCGCTTTAACCCGAATGGGACCGGACCTAGCCAATATGCAAAAGATGCCAACCCCTCAAGTCCGCCAAAAACCCAAGAAAGGGAAAGGTAAAGGCCGCGGTAATTTTAGAATTTAGGAGAAGTGTATGGATATTATTGATTTAGAAAGACAATTTGAAACTCTCACCCGGGAGGCTTTTCAAACTATTACAGAAGCGGAAACCAAAATCCAGGAAAAAATTGAAAAGGTTTTTCAAACCCTGACGGGTAGTTTTGAAATCAAGATCGCGGTTTTGGATAAACTTGAAGCCGAAATCGAAAAAGATAGTGCCGATTTTCAAGCTGCCTTAAATAAAATCACCAACGATATCCATACTTTAGAAAATAAAAAACCCCGTGCTTTTCTGGATTTAAAAGCAAAAGAAGCAGAGCTGCGCGCGAAAGCGGAGGAAGAACTAAAACCTTTCTTCAGCGAACAGAAAAAGAAAAAAACAGAGTTAACCAACCAAATCAGTGCCGTTAAACGGGAACTGGCAAATTTCCATAAAGAAAACAATGCGCTTTTAATCAATGAAGAAAAGAATTTTAAAGCAAGAGAATTAGATTTGGAGCAGCGTTTAAATCTTGATTTAGAACGCATATATGGAGAAATTGTTGAAGAATATTCAGAATTTGAAAAGAAGTTGCTTGAAACAAATGACGAAAAAGAGATTGCTGATTTAAAATATAAAATTAAAGAAGTTAGAATTTCCGGAAATACGGAACTTAAGAAAATCAAAGACCATTATGCTTTTCTCCTTTTTGAGAATCGGCTTGAATTTCGGAAGTTTGCAGAAAAGGTAATTCTGGAAAACAGTTTAAAAAGTGAAGAAACTAAGGTTCGCGTTCAAGCCTTAGAATCCGAAAAAACAAAATTGGAACAGGAAGAGGAAAACGAAATTCAAAAGGCGGAATTTGAAATTCAAAAGCTTTTGCTTGAATCTGAACGCGATAATGATGTTTATAAAAATCAAGGTTTGCTTGAAAGACAGCTTCAGATTGTTGACTTTGAAAGCAAAGCTAAGCAAATTACATCCGAAAAAGAAACAAAGGAAAAAACTCTCGGAGTCAACTATCGTAAAGAAGCCGCTACTTTCGATCTCTCTCAATTTGAAGTTTACCAACCGCTTTCCGAAGTTTTCTTTGAAAACTTTCATAGGGTTTCCGGAAGTTTGCTCAATGCTTTACAAGCTTCTGTAAAGCTTTATAAAGAAACTCTGCTTGCAATGCTCTTAGAATTTAATGAAGTAAGCAAATCCATCCATGAACGGTTTAAGAATTTGCTTTTACTTGCAAGAAAGGACGAGCTTCCGAAAGGTGGACCGAATCCAAAGGATATCTTAATTACGCTGACAAAGATGACAGAATTAAGTTATCGGAAACGCAAGCAAATGTATGAAAAAACAACTGAAATTTTGGGGAAAGAAATAAATGAAATTCTGATACATATCAGAAACATTAATATCGTTTTAAGCAATCACCAAGCGCAATTAAAAGAACATGAAGAAATTTTTCAGAAGAATCTAGAAGAAGTAATTAAAAAAGGTTATATGGATTTGGAAGAAAACCTTAAGACGACTAAGGTATCCGAATTCGGTAAAAAACGCGCTTTAAGAAAAACAAAATCATTGCTTCGAAAAGAAGCAGGTCAAAATAATTCTGAAATTTACCGAGAGTATAATCGGAAACTTCGAAAACTAAAAGAAAAAATGGCTCGTTATCAAGATTTACAAAAGGAAATGGAATCGAGAATAACGGTAGAGAGCCGTGAGTTTTTGAAAAAAAGCAAAAAACGCGTTCAGGAACTTAAAAAAGGTTTTTCCGATTTGCTTGTTCAACATGAAAAAATCCTTTATGATGAATATCAAAACGAACTTGCATACAATTCAATGGAAGAAAGAGAAAGAAACAAAGAATTGTAAAAAACATCCGGGATCCGGATGTTCAGTAAAGTTTCTTTAAGATTATTTTTAGGAGTTCGTTAACCTGTTTATCAAGGTTTTCTTTGATAAGCGGTTCGACGGCTTTGATTTCTTTGGCGCTGAAGCCGAGTGATTTCAATGCGTTTTTCACATTTTTCTCGGTTTCATTTTCCGTTTCAACATTAGCGGAAAAATTCACCTTTCCGCGCAAATCGAGAATAATTTGCTGGCTTGCTTTCGGACCGATACCGGGGAAACGTTGCAGATAACGGCTGTCGGCATTATTTATGGCTTGATAGACTTTATCGATAGCACCGCTTGCAACAATTGCGAGCGCTCCTTTAGGTCCGATTCCTTTGACCGATAATAGTTTTAAGAAAAGTTCTCTTTCTTCTTCGGTCTTAAAACCATATAATTCGAGTAGATCTTCACGCACATGAAGATAAGTATAAACTGCAGTTTCTTCATTTTTTTCAAAAACAAAGGGATTCGGAGTTTTAATTCCGAAACCGATGCCACCGGTTTCCAGAACAATATATTCTGCTTTAATTACGGTAATTTTACCTTTCAAATAATTAATCAATATTTTCACCTTCTTGGGAAATATTATAACATAAGAGCAAAGATTTGTAAATTATGAACGGGGAAAGAGGAAATATGGAAAAGAACGATATATTAGAATATGATATCAGTCTCAGACCGAAGACATTAAAAGAATATGTCGGTCAAGATAAGATCAAGGAAATGTTGAAAATTTTTATCTTTTCCGCCCGGAAACGTGAAGAAAGTTTAGACCATGTGCTCTTTTACGGGCCTCCCGGGTTAGGAAAGACCACGCTTGCGGGCATCATCGCTCGGGAGATGGGCGCTAACTTTCAAAGTTTAACCGCACCTTCGATTGACAGAATCGGCGACATGGTTGCGATTTTATCCAATCTCGAAGCAGGCGACATACTTTTCATCGATGAGATTCACCGCTTACCGCGGGTTATTGAAGAGGTGCTTTATAGCGCCATGGAAGATTTTGTTGTCGATATCATTATCGGAAAAGACGCAACTTCAAATACCATACGGCTTGATCTGCCCCCCTTTACCTTAGTCGGTGCGACCACGCGCTTCGGCGATATTTCTGCACCTTTAAGGGACAGGTTTGGAATCGTCCATCAACTTCATTATTATGAGATCGAGGAACTGACACAGATTGTAAAAAGGACAGCAAAGATTTATAATTTTCCGATTGAAGAAGAGGCTGCCAGGGAGATTGCGAAAAGGTCAAGGGGAACGCCCCGGATTGCCAATCGCCTTTTTCGGAGGGTCCGGGATTTTGCTCAGTATGAGGATGAAAACTGCGATTGCATCCGCCTTCCGATTACTTCTTATTCTTTATTAAAACTTGATATCGACGAATACGGTTTGAACCAAACCGACCATCGTTATCTAAGGGCTTTGGTGGAGATGTTTAACGGCGGTCCCGTTGGGTTAAATGCTCTCGCTTCCGCAATCTCCGAAGAGATTAC
>DUTX01000009.1 GCA_012841865.1 Acholeplasmataceae bacterium
GGTGGTTGCTGATATCACGCGTCATGGGCAGGAAGCTGTGATTGCAAGAGGGGGTCGCGGTGGTCGTGGCAATACCCGTTTCGCAACCCCAAAAATACCGGCGCCGGAGTTTGCGGAAAACGGCGAATATGGTGAAGAAAAAGAAATCCGAATCGAATTAAAAGTCCTTGCTGATGTCGGCTTGGTCGGCTTTCCCAGTGTCGGTAAATCAACAATCATTTCAGCTGTCTCCGCAGCAAAACCAAAGATTGCCGCTTATCCTTTTACGACCCTTGTTCCCAATCTCGGAGTTGTTCAGGTAAAGGACGGAAGAAGTTTTGTAATGGCGGATTTGCCGGGTTTAATTGAAGGCGCGAGTCAAGGCGCAGGGCTTGGATTTAGATTCCTAAAACATATCGAGCGAACACGCGTCATTGTTCATGTTGTAGAAATGGCATCGCTTGAGGGAAGAAATCCTTACGAGGATTATCTTACCATCAATAAAGAATTAGAAAATTATAACCCGAAATTGCTCCTTCGCCCACAAATCATTGCTGCCAATAAAATGGATCTTCCGGAAGCTGAAGCTAATTTGAAAGAATTCAAAAAACAGGTAAAAGATATTCCGATTATTCCAATCAGCGCTTATACCAGAAAGAACCTGGATGAGCTGCTTTATAAAATTGCGGATGCTTTAGAAAATGTTCCCGTGGATGCTTTTATGGACGCTCCCACGGAAGAAGTAGTCGAGTACAAATTTACACCGAAGCCAGCTCCTTATACCATCACTAAGGATGATGACGGTGTGTTTGTTGTTGACGGGCCGGTAATCAGAAAGTATTTTGAAAGAACTAATTTTGACCGCGAAGAAAATGTGAAACTCTTTGCACAACGCCTCCGGAAACTCGGAGTTGACGATGATTTAAGAAAACTGGGCGTCAAGCATGGCGATACTGTCAGAATTATTAAATATGAATTTGAGTTTTGGGATTAATGATGCTACTATTTTAGAGCATACTATTGATGTAACTGAAATAAACTGATAATACTTATGGGACCTTCAGTGGCCTAAAAAGGAGATTTTATGAAAAAAACTTTAGTTAACGAACAAATCCGTTCGATGATTTTTGCGGGAATTTTAATTGCCCTTATTTTGTTAATGACTTTTATTCCTCAACTCGGATATATCACGATTAATGCCGTTCCGATTACGATTATCCATATTCCTGTTATCATCGGCGGTATCATCCTAGGAAGGAAATACGGCCTCATCTTGGGAATTGTTTTTGGGCTTGGTTCGATGGTGCGTAGTTTTATGGAATATTCGCTCTACTACGCTCCCTTTACAAATCCACTCCTTTCCGTACTTCCAAGAGCTTTTATCGGCTTTATTGCAGCTGATATCCAATCTTCCTTAACAAAACTTTTTAAAAAAGAACGTTTGGCTGTTCCTTTCACTTTAGGAGTTGTGACTTTAATCCATTCCTTAATTGTCTTACCATTATTATATTGGTTTGGAACCACCGGCTTTTTCTTCTTTAACGATGAATCTGTTTTTGGAACTGATCCGGGTTTGTTTAGTTTCATTTGGGGAATTTTTGTCGCTAATTCTTTATTGGAAATTCTACTCGCGGTTCTAATCGGAAGTCCGATTGTTTA
>DUTX01000078.1 GCA_012841865.1 Acholeplasmataceae bacterium
CTTCAAAAACAACTTGTTTGCCGTCTAAAATATAACGGCCGTTAATTAAAATAAAATAGTTTACTAAAGGGAGAATTTCTTTAATCGAGTAAAGCATAAATCTCGCTCTTCCTGTTGCGATGCAAATATCATGTGCTTTCCGCAACTCCCGCAACGCTAAAACAGTACTCTTGGGAACACAATTGTTAGCATTATCAAAAAGTGTTCCGTCAATATCAAATAAAAATAACTTACGCTTCATCTTATCCATAATGCCTATTTTATCATATACGGATATTTTAAACAAGATTGAAGTATTTATCGTAAATTTATTCATTTTTAAAATTTTAGTGTATAATAATAATTAAAGAAAGGAGACAACTATGGCAGTCAAAAATAAACGCCAACTTCCGCTTGCGGAAAGGTTTAATGATGAAAATATAAAAGTCTTTGCTTTGGGCGGACTCGACGAAGTTGGCAAAAACATGTATGTCATTGAATGCGGGGACGAAATCATTATTATCGATTCCGGAATTATGTTCCCTGATACCGGTTATGGTGTTGACTACATCATTCCCGACTATACATATTTAAAAAACAATGAAGACAAGATTGTCGGTCTCTTCATCAGCCACGGACATGAAGACCATATCGGCGGTATTCCTTACCTTTTAAGAAGAGTTAAAATTCCAAAAGTTTATGCATCCGGTATTGCCGTAAATCTAATAAAAAATAAGCTTTCTGAATTTAAGAACATTCCGATCAATCTTGTTGAATACAATCATAACTCTGTATATGATTTTAAACATTTTCAAATTTCTTTTTTCAGAACCAATCATAGCATTCCCGATTCATTCGGAATTGCGGTTAAAACTAGACTCGGCTACATTATTCATACCGGGGATTTCAAATTTGATTTTACCCCACTTTTCAAACATACGGAGTATGCAAAGCTGACTGCTTTTTCTGAAAAAGGTGTTCTTTGCCTGCTTTCCGATTCAACTAATGCTAACATCAGCAAGTTTGCTGCTTCCGAAAAGAAAATCGGCGAAAGCATTAAAAGCATTTTTGGACAAATTAAGGGAAGAATCATTATTTCGACCTTTGCATCAAACGTCCACCGAATTCAACAAATTGTAGAAGCGAGTATTGAACACGGAAGAAAAATTATTGTTTTTGGCAGAAGCATGGAAAAAACGGTTAATGTCAGTCAGCAATTAAACTATATTACAGCGCCGCCGGGAACATTTATTACAGCAAAAGAATTTCCGCATCTCCCACCGGAAAAGATTACGATTTTAAGTACCGGTTCGCAAGGTGAACCTTTGGCTGCACTTTCAAGGATTGCGGACGGAACTCACCGAACAATCAAAATCATTCCTGGAGATACAATTGTCTTTTCGTCTTCACCGATTCCCGGAAACCAAGAAGCAATTAACCGGACCATCAATAAGCTTTACAGAGCGGGTTGCAATGTGATAGTGAACAGCCCCTTAACCGATACACATGCTTCCGGACATGCCAGCGAAACAGAACTAATGATGATGCTTTCTTTAACACGTCCAAAATACTTTGTTCCCATCCACGGTGAATTCTCGATGTTAAAGAAGCATGCGGAACTAGCTGTTGCAACCGGCGTTGATCCCAATAAC
>DUTX01000180.1 GCA_012841865.1 Acholeplasmataceae bacterium
ACCTTATCCTAATATCCAGAACAATTTTCTAGGGGATTATTTATATGCATATTTTGTCGGAATCTATGTTTTTTTTGTTCAGGTAATCACTTATTGATTATATCAGACAAGGATTACATAATGCGCTGCATGGTACCTTTATATTAGGTTTATTGTAAGAAATATAATTTTAAGGGGGGATTTAATTATGAGGGTGAATGACAAATGAGCTGTTACCTACCAGGAATTCAAGGATACACAGTTAGCAGAAGGAACAGAACCAAAGAGTGAACCGGAAATGCCTAATAATATATTTTGGGGGGGTTGTTCTATATGAGTAACAGTAACTTATATGCGGATTTAAGAAAAAAGTTAGATGAAATAAGTATTGTGGATGCTCATAATCACCTATCTAAAGAAGAAGACTGGATATCCGAAAAAGAGGACTTTACATCTCTGTTAGGATATGCGGGAGCAGATTTAGTCAATGCCGGCATGGACATGGATGCCTTACCTGCAATAATGGATGAGCGCTGGAAGGTAGATATTGGTTATGATTCTGCAAAAGAATTGGATGCTCTAAAAAAATGGGAACTCATAAAGCCATATTGGCCTTATGTTAAAAACATAGGATCAGGTGATGTGGTTCGCACCGCGTTAAGGTTATTTTTCGACTGCGATGATTTAGATGAAAAAACCATTCCTATGATCCAGGACAAAATTAATGATTATAAAAAACCGGGTGTCTATAAAGAAATATTAACCGAGGGAGCTAATATTGGGACTATATGTAATGTGGTAATGAATATAGAAGAATGTCCTTCCACAAATTTATTCGCTCCTCAATTGTACACAGATACCTATGCAACCATCCAGAAAAGAAGAGATGTATATAGACTGGAACAAGAAAGCGGCAAAGACATTTATTCATTAAAAACCTATGTCGAAGCTTTGGACACCCTGATTGAAAAATCGGTAGACAAAGGTCTGGTAGGGTTAAAATGGCATATTTGGCCATATATTCGGGATTTTAATTTCCAAATCACAGGTGAATTCGAAGCCTCTAAAGCATTGGATCGTATTCTTAAGATGCCTGCACGTGGCGGTGCCGGGGCTTCCGTGGCAATTGGCATAGATGAAATGATTCCGTTTCAAAACTACATTCAAAACCATCTCGTTCAACTGGCTATTGAGCTTGACTTGCCTATACAAATTCACACAGGCACCCTGGGGCTAAGTCATGGCGGACCTTTGAATAATGGCGACCCATCAAAACTAATAAGCCTGTTTTTACGATACCCCAAGGCTAAATTTAACTTACTTCATACAAGTTTTCCATATCTTCGTGTTTTAGGTGCCATATCTCATATATTCCCGAATGTTTACATCAATGCATCATGGCTGGATATTCTTTCTCCACTTTCATTTAGACAATTTATGAAAGATTGGTTAACGGGAATACCTTGCAATAAGATCATAGCGTATGGTGCGGATCAGTATAATCCATTTTTGGTTCCGGCTGTTGCCCACAGAGTCAGGAATTTATTGGCTGAGGTACTTACAGAGCTGGTTACCGAAGGCAACATGACTGAAGATGAATCTGTATTTGCAGGCGCTCACCTGTTAAGGAAAAATGCAGTAGACCTATGGAAACTGGATTCTAGAAACATACCTAAATAGACATAAAACAATGAAATTATTTTGTATTTTGCCCATCCTAAATAACCTTCGTGTAATTACTACAGGGCTAGGGTTATTAACAAATTTATGAATTAAATAGCTAATACCCAGCATTTTTAATTCTGTAAAGGAGATGATCCGGGTGTCAGAAAAGGACTCAAA
>DUTX01000079.1 GCA_012841865.1 Acholeplasmataceae bacterium
ATTATTAGCGACACGTTTAATAATATCGTACTTGATTTGTTCGTTCATTCTTAACTCTACCTTTCTCATATATTACCTCCTGATATAACGAATTATATCAAAAGAGGTAGGAAAATGAAAATTTTGAGGGCATATGCGGAGTACACTATTTTTGACGTAAAGGTTAAAAATTAAAACTTACGCAGATCAATGATATAATATTTACATAAATTATCATAATAATGGAATTCCCCTGTAATATAAATGTTGGTCGCAATGCAAGCGAAAGAGCATTCAGTTTGGTCTGAATGCTCTTTTACATACTTAAATAATTTAGATTTAAAAGATATATTACTTTTCTTAATCGCATTTTCAATTATTTGAATAATATTTTAATTACAGTTTAAAACTTTATTAGATTGTGTTATAATATTTTTAAGAGCTTCCCTGATTTTTGGTTTGGTCGCTTTAAGCTGAGAATCACCATTTAGTAAAGGCGAATACAATTAACTAATACAGATATGGCGATTTTCACCATATCTGTTGTTATATTAGCTTACCCACAACAAATTGGCACTTCCAATGAAGCAAGACTTCTTGCATAAAAGGGGTAATTATAGTAAAATAAGATTAGCAATTACCAGAGAAAGAGGTGCAGGATGCAACTTGATATCATACGAACCATTAGAGACTTTTTTTCCAACCTGTTCAAAAAATTGTCTTTTGACAATCTCCTTATCCTCTTAAGCGGTATTGTTTTCGGATTTATTCTCTGTTTTTTGATTTATCTTGTGATTGTCGTATCTTCATTTCGAAAAGAAGAAAAGAATATGGTGGTTCAGGAAATTGAAGTGGACAATGAAAAAATCGAAAGATTGATCAGAAGCGCCAAAAATCAATTTTTGGAAGAATCAGCTTCTGCTTCCACCGGCCAAAAACTTAATGATTTAAAAGAGATTTCCTGGAATTTAATTCACGATATCGCTCAGGTTTATTTTCCAGAATCCAAGTATCCGATTTATGAACTATCGATTGATGAATTGATGACCTTGATTCATTACATCACCGATCGTGTCGATTCGCTCTTTAAAGGACCAATCTTAAAACCCTTGAAAAGAATCAGAATTTCCTATATCTTAAAAATTATCGACACAAAGAAAAAAATAGATGAAAATAAAGCCGTGAAAACAGCAAGTAAACTGAAGACACCTTGGAAAGCTGCGATTTCAGTCTTGAATATGTTTAATCCCGTCTATTGGGTCCGGAAACTGATGATTTCTACAACCCTAGTTGCTGTAACCAATAAAATCTGCGGGATTATCATTGATGTCGTCGGCGAGGAAACGAACAAGGTTTACAGTAAAAGTGTCTTCAATATTGAAAGAAACACACATCTCGAGATTGAAAAAGAAATTCTCGAATTGGAACAAATGGTTGATGAAAAATAGGAGACAGATATGGCAAAAAAGGATTTTTACATACCAAAAATCGAAGTAGATTCCTCAAAAAAGAAAACTGAGAATCAGGCGGAATCTGAAAAAAGACGCAACCAAGAGCGTTTTGTTTCCCCTTATTATGGACCGAATGTAAAAGATGTTTTAACTTATCCTTTTGTAAAGTATGGAAATCGCGGTTCGCAATATGAAGGCCTTCGTGATAAACCTTTGGTTCCTGAAGAAAAAGTAATCCAAAAATATGGAACAAAATACCATGAGTTTAAGCAAATCCAAGGTATAAGGGAAGATGCCCGGCTTGCGGAAATCATTACGGAAGAAGAATTTACATCAAGTGGCGGCCCTGAAAACTGGGAAGATGAGCTGGGAAGGCTGGAAGATTTACCCCCGTTAGACGATGAGTATGATTTTTACGGGAAGACGATTTATTCAGGAAACGACTCCGATACTGCTCCGGAATTTGTTCCTTCGGGAAGAAGAAATTTTAATTCCGAACAGCGCTATACCGGTTATAATACCAGAAGAGAAAATCCGATTTTTCCGGAAAGAAGACCTTCCCAAAAATATGTTGCCCCGCCGCAGACACTTTTAAAGCGCGATCAGTCGGCCCGCACTAGCGATTATACCAGCGTCAATTTTCAAAAAGAAATAATCGATCGGACCTTAAGAGATTTTCGAATCGGCGGTCACGTCGTTCATTTTACCAAAGGGCCGACAGTTACTCAATTTGAAATTAAACTTGATGCCGGGGTCAAAGTCGAAAGGGTCAAAAATATTGCCCGTAATTTACAAATGAATTTGGAAGGAAAATCGATTCGGATTGAAGCTCCGATTCCCGGAAAGAGCACGATTGGGATTGAAGTTCCGAATATCGAACAAGAAAAAGTTCTGTTCGGCGATTTGATGACTCGTCCTGAATTCTTAAATGACGGCAATCCCTTGAACGTTGCGCTCGGTATTGATATCGGCGGCGACTTTATAACCTTGGATATTACGCAAATGCCCCATGCTTTGATTGCGGGAACGACCGGAAGCGGAAAAAGCGTTTGTATTCATTCGATTATCAACAGCATGATTTTTAAATCAACCCCGGAAGAGGTTAGGCTCGTTTTAATTGATCCGAAATTGATCGAATTTACTAGCTATGAAGATATTCCCCATCTGGCGACACCAGTGATTAATGATCCGAAACTTGCGACTACGGCCTTAAAATGGGCGGTCGATGAAATGCAGAATCGTTATGAACTCTTTAAAGCCTGCAGAAGACGCGATATTTCCTCTTATAATGAGCTTGCGGAAGAAGATCCGAATTTACGGAAACTACCCTTTATCGTGATTATCATTGATGAGCTTGCCGATTTGATGTTTGTTGCATCCTCATCCGTGGAAGAATATATTCAAAGGCTTGCTCAAAAAGCCCGAGCTGCTGGAATTCATCTGATTATGGCAACCCAAAGGCCTTCGACCGATATTATCAAAGGTCCGATTAAAGCCAATATTCCGACCAGAATCGCTTTTGCGCTCAATTCCCAAGTTGACTCAATGACAATACTCGATAAATCTGGTGCCGATAAACTCCTCGGGAAAGGCGATATGCTCTATAGCGACGGTGTCAATGAAATTCGTGTTCAGGGTGCTTATATTTCTCTTGAGGAAATTATGGCGATAACGGACTATCTAAGACAAAAATATGGTCCTGATTTTCTCTTCTCGAAAGAAGATTTAACCGAAAAAATGCAGTATGAAGAAGCACTTGGAAGCGACCCCAGGAGTGATGAATATTTTGAAGTTATTGCTCAGTATGTTGTTGAAAACAACAATGCTTCAATCAACCGAATTCAAAAGCGTTTTGGAATTGGTTTTAATCGCGCGCAGAATATTATGATGGGTCTAGAGGAACTCGGAATCGTTTCCGAAGGTATGGCCGGTAAACCGCGTACTGTTTTGGTTACTTTGGAAGAACTGGAAGATATTTTGAATCAATAACCGGAAAGAAGAGATTTAATGAAAAAAGAAGTTAACAGTAAAAGAATAATTCGGAAAGTGATCGCCTTGATGGTCTCGGCGATCTTTTTAAGCATAATGACAATGTTTGGGCTTTCGAGATTTGAAATCATTAACCGCTATTTCATTATTCTTGCCATCATCTTTTCTTTCCTGATTTCCGGTTACGCCATTTTACTTAAATATATCTACCACACCCGGAAACAAAAATATTATTATTATCAAGCTGCGGATTTTATTTTTATTTTAAACTGCGCTTTGATCTTCATACAGTTCTTTTTTATCCTGGTGCTTTTCCCCGCCACCGTTTATAAAACCTCGATGTATCCGACCTTGGTTGAAGGCGATAATTTAATCGTTTTGAGTCTCGGTAAAATTGAGCGGGAAAGAATTGTTATAGTTAAAATCGATAAAAAATACAATATAATTGAAGACGGCATCGAGGATCAAGAATTAGTTGTAAAACGGGTTATTGCAGGACCGGGAGACCGTTTTTATTTCGATGATGACGGAATCCTTTATTTGAACGGAAATGAAATCAATGAAGACTATTTGAAAGATGAACTTGGCCGTTTCCGAAAAGGCTTCGGTTTAAATGCCGAGACCGAACCTTTCAATATGGATAGTATTACTTACAATGCCGGAATCAAATTATGTGAAGCGGAAGCAGAATGCCGGATTCCCGATGATTATTATTTTGTAATGGGCGATAATCGTCGTCACAGCATTGACAGCCGCCATTTCGGCCTCGTCCACAAATCACAAATCATGGGCGTTGCGAAGTATAAAAGGAACAGTCTTCTTGATTGGGAGGAGTTAGAATGATTCAATGGTTCCCGGGGCATATGGCGAAAGCGAAACGGGAAATTGAAGAAAGACTTCGGATTGTCGATATTGTTTTTGAATTGCTTGACGCAAGAATTCCTTATTCATCTCAGAATCCGCTTATAAATGAATTATTACAGGGAAAGCCGAAATTGGTGCTTTTGATGAAGACAGATCTTGCTGATCCTAAGGAAACCAAACTATGGCGGGAAAATTTTCAAAGAGAGGACCACCAAGTTTTAGAAGTCGATGCTTTATCCGGTTTTAATCGCAATCTGATTATCAAGAGCAGTTTAGAAATTCTTGCTGATAAAATCGAAAGAGACAGAAAGCGGGGCTTAAAGGCAAGGGGTGTTCGCGCAATGATTGTCGGCATTCCCAATGTCGGAAAAAGCACGCTGATTAATAGATTGGTAAAAAGAAAAGCAACAAGAGTCGCAAATAAACCGGGTGTCACACGCGCCCAACAGTGGATTAGCATTACCGGCGAATTGGAACTTCTTGATACCCCAGGCGTTTTGTGGCCTAAATTTGAAGACCACAAGGTCGGCATTCATCTGGCTTTGACCGGCGCCATCCGCGACGAAATTGTGAGTAGTCACGATTTGGGAGAGTATCTTCTAAACTTTTTAAGAAGCTATTATCCGGATAACTTAAAGGAACGTTACAATCTTGACTTGAAGTTCTCTAATCCGGAATTAATCGAAAAAATTGCTCAAGATCGCGGTTTCATGCAAAGCGATTATGAAGAGCGGGTTTATAACCTTTTGCTTTCGGAATTTCGAAACAACCTGCTCGGAAGGATAACTTTAGATCGTTTCAATCAAGAAGAAGAGTGATTTTCATCATATTCTTCTTTTTTCAAATTTAAACTATTGGCAAAATTAGCAAACTTATGATACAATGTATCGGCACGGAGAAGTTATGGAAATATATAAGCTTGAAAAAGAATTGCATCTACAAGGATATAAGAACATTCTCGGCACCGATGAAGCGGGTCGGGGACCGATGGCAGGGCCTTTGGTTGCGGCTGCGGTTATTTTACCGGAAGATTTTTTCTTAGAAGAATTGAATGATTCGAAAAAACTCAGTCCGAAAAAAAGAGAAATGCTCTTTGAGGTGATCGTTACAAAAGCGGTTGAAGTCCAAACGGAAATCATCTCCGTAGATGATGTCGACCGTTTGAATGTCTTCGGAGCAACGAAAAAGGCGATGCTTTCGTGCATTAATAAAATGAAAACCAAGGTTGATTATGTCTTGACGGATGCGGTCAAATTAAAATTAAACATTCCCTGCGTTGACATCATTAAAGGGGATGCGAAAGTCGCCGCAATTGCTGCAGCAAGTATTGTTGCGAAAGTGACGCGGGACAGGCTCATGGAAGAATATGACCTTATCTATCCAAAATACGGTTTTAAAAAACATAAGGGCTATGTTACCAAGCAGCATTTGGAAATGTTAAAAAAATATGGGCCCTGTCCCTTGCACCGCGAGAGTTTTGAGCCGGTAAAAAAAGAAATGTATAAACAAATAAAATTAAGTATTTAAGATAAAATTTAGATAACAGGATATATTATAATAGTAAATGAATAATATAAATAAAAGTGAGAAAAGAAGATATCTGAGGGTGAATATTCATGGATAAAAATCTGATAATTGTAGAAAGTCCGGCAAAATCACAGACAATCGAAAAATATTTGGGAGAAAACTACATCGTTGCATCCAGTAAGGGTCATATTCGCGACCTTTCAACTAAAGGTTTTGGTGGTTTCGGTGTGGATATTGAAAATAATTTTCAGCCGGTATATCGAAACCTGCGCGATAAAGCACCGGTTGTAAAAGAATTGAAGAAGCTTGTTAAGGACGCGCAGAAGGTTTACCTGGCAACCGACCCCGATCGTGAAGGGGAAGCGATTAGCTGGCATCTTTATGAAGTTTTAGACTTGAAAGATAAAGAATATGTAAGAATAGTATTTAATGAAATTACAAAAACGGCAATTTTAAAAGCACTTGAGAACGGACGCAAGATTGATACCGATCTCGTTCATTCCCAAGAATCTCGGCGAATCTTAGACCGTATTATCGGGTTTTCGCTTTCCAAACTCTTACAAAAGAAAATTGGTTCTAAGTCGGCAGGACGGGTTCAATCCGTTGCTTTAAAGTTGATTGTTGACCGAGAAAAAGAAATTCAAGCTTTTGTTCCGGAAGAGTATTGGGAAATATTTTTGAATTTTCTTAAAGATAAACAAAATATCAAAGCGAAGTTAATTGCGGATGAAAAAGGAAAAATCCGTTTAAAAAACAACGAGGAAACTGAAACTGTTTTAGCAAATCTCACCGCTGATTACATCGTTCGCGAAATTTTAAAAAAGAACCGAAAAAAACCAGCGAAACCTCCTTTCATAACCTCAACCTTACAACAGGAGGCAGCAAGCAAATTCAATTTCAACTCGCGAAGAACAATGATCGTTGCTCAAAAACTTTACGAAGGGATTGAACTTGCGAACGAAAGAATCGGTTTGATTACTTATATGCGGACGGACTCTTTCCGTCTTTCCGAGCAGTTTATCGGTGAAGCCAAAGCTTATATTTCCGAAAACTTTGGGGAGAAATATTACCAAGGTTATCGTAAATATTCCTCAAAAGCCAAAAATGTCCAGGATGCGCATGAAGCGATTCGTCCGACAACTTTAAAATATACCCCTGAAAAAGTAAAAGGGCATCTTACTAACGACGAATATAAGCTCTATTCTTTAATCTATTACCGCGCTTTAGCAAGTTTGATGAGCGGTGCGATTGTTGAAGACTTAAAGATAAAAATTGAAAATAACGGTTATGTCTTTGAAACTGAAGGCGAGAAAATTATCTTTGACGGATATTTAAAAGTCTACGGAAAATACGAGAGTGATACCGAAAAAATTTTGCCGGAGTTTTATGAAGGTGAGATTATTGAAAATCCGGAAGTAACATCGGAACAAAAATTTACCTCGCCTCCGCAACGTTATACGGAAGCAAAACTGATTCGGAAAATGGAAGAACTGGGAATCGGCAGACCTTCAACATATGCGATTACGATGGAAACCTTAAAACAAAGGTATTATGTTAAAGTGGAAAGAAAAGCCTTCATTCCGACCGAACAAGGAATATTAACTTCCGAAAAACTTGATGAGTTTTTTAGTTCGATAATTAATGTAAAATACACGGCAGAAATGGAAGAAATTTTGGATGCTATTTCCGAAGGGGATAAGGTTTGGTATGAGGAGCTCCGTTCCTTCTACACCAACTTTATGCCACTTGTAGAATATGCGGAAGAAAACATGGAAAAAATCTATCCTGTCTATTTAGACGAAGATTGTCCGGTTTGCGGAAACAAACTTGTAATCAGGAACGGTCGGTTCGGTCGTTTCATCGCTTGTTCGGGCTTTCCGAAATGTAATTACATAAAAAAAGAAGAAAAAGAGGAAGTAGTTACTGATGTTCTTTGTCCGAAATGCGGTGAAGGTTACCTTGTTGAAAGGGTAGCAAGCAGAGGGCGTTCCCGCGGCAAGAAATTCTTTGCCTGCAATCGCTATCCGGAATGTAAGACAACATTTTCTGAACTTCCAGAAACTCAAGAATAAGGCATGGCCTCTCAGACTGTTGACAAAACCAACTTTATATCGAAACAAAACAATAAATAGCTGCCGTTTTCTAAGCAATTCGAAACTTGGCAGCTTTTTTGCTTTCATTACAAAGGGTATTCCTATGAATACTCTGCTTTATGCCCTTTTGGTCTTCCACTTATCTACCAAGAGGGCTAATTTTTTGATATTATAGCATGCATA
>DUTX01000080.1 GCA_012841865.1 Acholeplasmataceae bacterium
GTATTTTAAAATCTATCTTCGAAAAATACTAGAAAAATAGCCCAAAGAGTGTTATACTATAGATAAGTTATTAAAAAGGAGATTATTAATTTATGGGAAGAGCTCATGAGGTAAGAGCCGCATCCATGGCAAAAACGGCGGCTTTTAAAAGTAAACACTATGCGAAATTCGGTGTGTCAATCTATAAGGCCGCAAAGAGCGGGATTCCCGATCCTGAACTAAATCAGGCTTTGAAAAAAGAGTTGGAAAGAGCAAGAAAAGCCAATATTCCCGCAGCTGTAATTCAAAGGGCAATTGAAAAAGCCAAGGGAGATTTGTCGGGAGCTTTTCATGAAGTTCGTTATGAGGGTTTTGGACCCAATAATTCATTAATCATTGTCGATTGTGTTACCGATAATGTCAATCGGACTTTTACCGAAGTTCGCACCGCCTTTACAAGAGCCGGATGTAAAATCGGGGTTTCCGGAAGCGTAACCCACATGTTTGACCATTGTTCGATTTTTAGTTTAAAAGAATTCAGCGATGAAGAAGTCTTAGAAATCTTAATCGAAGCCGACTGCGATGTTGAAGATATTGATATGGATGAAGATATTACAACGATTGTGGCTCCGGCTTCAGAGTATCAAAAAATTAAAGATGCTTTGTTGGAAAAGGATCAGGAAATTGATTTTATTGAAGACGAGATTACTTTTCTTTCGAAAATGTATGTTACGCTAGAAACGGAAGAAGATATCAGTCAGTTTCAAAAATTGTTACGCCAGTTAAGAGATTTAGATGATTTTCAACAGCTGTATCATAATGTAGAAGGCGTTGAAGAAGATGAAGAGTAAAAAAATCCCTCAATTGAGGGATTTTAATCTTTCAGAAATTCCGAATCTTCGTTTTTCCACCATTTTCGGGTTCCATAAATTCTTTTGATTAAATTTGGTTTTCTTTCTTTTCCTTTCGCATAATTAACACCGAACCGGCGATAGACTTGATATAAATGCTCTAATCTGTTTACAAAAGAATTGTAGTCTTTTAATTTGGGAGCAGTCCAAGCAATTTCCGCAACCGCAGCAAGCCTTGGAAAAACCTGAAAATCAAGTTTGTCGCGATTGGGTACCCATTCAGTCCAAATAGGAGTTTCCACGCCTAAGATGTTTTCCGGTTTTTCAATTCCTTTTAAAGGATTAAAAGAATAGGTTTTTGCAAGCGGCGTCATCGCATAGGGGTAATCTAAGTAAAGATGAAAGAAATCGGACATGATAATTTTCCGGCCGGAATTTGCGGCTTTGATAACTCTTTTTCTGGTTCCCGGTTTCCAGTGTTCGATGATAATATCCTGGTTTAAATCAGGATGGAGGCCGTCATTCCAACCGATGACGGTTTTATTGTGCTTTTTTAGGAATTTTTGGAAGTGATTCATAAAATAAGCTTGTAATGCTTCTTCGTCTTTCAAATTTTCCTGTATAATTTTTTCCTGACAAAGGGAACAACCTTTCCAGTTGTGTTTGGGTGCTTCATCTCCGCCCAAATGTATGTAGCGGGAGGGAAAGATTTCAATTATTTCTGAAAGCAGGTCTTCTAGCATTGCATAGGCTTTTTCATTACCCGCACAGATGATGTTTTTAGAAATCCCCCAAGAAGTTCTGACTTCCGGTCTTTCCTTAACTCCTTTGCATAAGAGTTCTGGATAGGCCGCTAGAAGTGCATTCATATGGCCCGGCATATCAATTTCCGGAATTACCTCTAAGTGATGCTTTTTAGCATAGTCAACTATTTCTTTTAATTCTTCCTTTTTTAGGTAACCGTAATGAGGAACTCCGTCGATGGTTCCATTTTTTAAGATTGTTCCCCGGCGCCGGGAAGCGATTTCCTGAAGGCGTGGATATTTTTCGCTTTCAATCCGCCAGCCCTGATCATCGGTCAGATGTAAGTGGAAATAGTTGAATTTATGTAAACTAACAAGTTCGATTAAACGCATGATTTCTTTTTTATTAAAGAAGTGACGCGCAATATCAAGCATAAAGCCGCGATATTTAAAATGTGGAGCATCTTCGATATATATTTCCGGAAAAAAATATTTACCCTTTTCGTATTTTAAGAGTTGGATTAAGGTTTGGACACCATAAAAGGCTCCGCAATCGGTCCGTGCGGAAAGGTTTAGACTATGTCCGGAGATATCAAGGCGGTATTCTTCTTCGCGGAGACTAAAATCAAGCAAAAAATTGATTTGAGCAAACTTTTCATTCTTTAGTTTTATTCCGGTATTTTCCCTTAAAAAGTCACTAAAAAAGTTTGCGCTCTCAGCAAATTCATCGGAAAAGTTTATGCTCGTATCCGTTAAGAGTAATTTACCTTCGCGTTCTTCATAAAAAAGCGGAAGCGGAATTACTTTCATCTAATCACCTCTGTATTTAGTATACTTAAAGTTTTCAAAAATGTAAATAATATTCTTATAATTTCTTGGTAAAAATCTCTGTATTTTTCTGGTTTCCATGTTATAATAAATATGAAGGTGAGATTATGGGTAAAATCTTAATTATCGGCGCAGCCAATATTGATTTGATTGCCATCCCTGATTCTAAACTTAGGATGCGCGATTCTAATATCGGCAAAGCAAATATTTCTTTCGGTGGCGTCGGCCGGAATCTTGTTGAAAACTTGGCAAGGCTCGGTCATGAGGTGCATTTTTTAACCGCGCTTGGTAACGATCCTTACGGGATAGCTTTAAGGGATGATTTAGAAAAGCTTAGCGTAAATATTAAGGAGTCGATCTTTGCTTCGGAAAGAAGCGGCTATTATTTAGCTATCTGTGATGCTTTAGGCGATATGCAGGTTGCCGTTTGTGATAATGAAATTAATGAGAGAATAAATCCCGAATATTTAAAATCAAAATTAGATTATATCAACACTTTTGAACACTTTGTATTTGATACGAATTTAAGCTTTGCTTCGCTTAAGTTTTTATTTGAAAATACATCGGGAAAGATTTATCTTGATGCGACTTCGATTTCGAAGGGAAAATTAATTGAACCCTATCTTTCCAAAATTAGTGTTTTAAAAGGAAATAGAGTTGAGATAAAAGCATTAGCGAAAGCGGGTGCAGACATTGAAGAAGAGATTAAGTCTTTGTTGAAAAAGGGAGTGGAAAGAGTCGTTCTAACAAGCGGCCCCGGTCCCGTATATTATAATCTGAACGGAAAAGTTGAATCGATAATGCCACCCCCGGCAACTCCCGTTTCTACAACCGGAAGCGGAGATGCATTTTTAAGCGGGGTTATTCATGGAATTTTGCTGGAGCGACCGTTTTCTGAGTGCATTGCTTTTGGAATCAAAGCAGCTGCCGCGACTATGATGGTTTACGGTGCCTGCAATCCGGATTTAAAGAAATATCTTTGAAGGAGGGAATATGAAAGCGCAAGTTTTTTATACATCGCTGAAACTGGGGAAAAATGAAAATCTATTAAAGAAATTGGAAAGATTGGTCTTGGTTGCCGGATTGGAAACCCTTGATTTTAAAAATAAATTTGTAGCGATTAAAATACATTTTGGGGAGCCGGGGAATTTAGCTTATTTGCGGCCGAATTATGCACGCAAAATTGTTGATCTGATCAAGAGAAACGACGGGAGGCCTTTTCTTACCGATTGTAACACACTCTATGTCGGAAGAAGAAAAAACGGACTTGACCATTTAGAAGCCGCTTATGAGAATGGCTATAACCCTTTTCAAACCGGTTGCCATGTAATAATCGGAGACGGAATCAAAGGTTTGGATGTTGAGGAAGTTCCGATAAATTTGGAATATGTGGAAAAAGCAAAAATTGGGAAAGCTTTATATGAAGCCGATATCATCATCTCGATGAATCATTTTAAAGGACATGACTTGGCGGGATTCGGAGGAGCGCTTAAGAATCTTGGAATGGGAGGAGCGGCTCGGGCCGGCAAAGCGGAAATCCATGCTTCCGGAAAACCTTTTGTTGTAGAAGAAAGATGCGAAGCTTGCGGACAGTGCCGAAAACGCTGTGCGGAAGAAGCAATTTCCTTAAGTCCGAAAGCAAAAATTAATCATGAACTTTGTCTCGGTTGTGGATATTGCATTTCCTATTGTCCTTATGATGCTATTAGAACCGATTGGCAGGAATCAAGCGCCAATATGAACCGGAAGGTTGCGGAATACACTTATGCAATTTTAAAAGACAAACCTCATTTTCATATCAGTTTTGTTCTTGACGTTAGTCCAAATTGCGATTGTAACCGTTTAAATGATATCCCGATTGTCGGAGATATCGGTTTTCTTGCTTCCTTCGATCCGGTTGCTTTAGACCAGGCTTGTTTAGATTTAGTCAATTCTAAGCCCTTAAATCCTACTTATGAAAGCAAAGGCAAAGATCATTTTAAGAGCTTATATCCTCATACTTTCGGTGAAGCCGGGTTGGAGCATGCGGAAGGTATCGGGCTTGGAACTCGCAAATATCGTTTGGTGGAGTTGTAGTGCTATGAAAGTAATCGATATCGAAAACTGGAAAGGTAAAGAACACTATCTTTGGTTCAAGGATTATGCTCATCCTTATTACGGCATTACCAGTAAAATTAAATTAACGAAATTTCGAAAATATCAAAAAGAAAACAATTTGCCATTTTATATTTCATTTATTTATACCGTAGTCAGCGCTTTAAACGAATGTGAGGAATTTAAGCTCCGGATAGAAGGAGAGAATGTTTTATTGTTTGAGGCGATCCATCCGGCTTTTACAGTGATGACCGATCAAGGGCTTTATTCAAATTGTTTTGTTAAGTATGAGCCTTTTGATAAGTTTTTAGAAACCGCAAATCTTGCAATCGAAGAAGCCAAACTTGGAATACCGCACGGACCGGAACTTCAAAAAGAAGTCCACCCCTTAGCTCTATACTTTCTTACGAGTCTTCCTTGGTTGGATTTTACTTCTGTCAGCCATCCGATGACGGCCGATCCAACAGATTCGATTCCGCGGATTGCTTGGGGAAAGTTTTATGAGGAAGCAAAAGATATGGTAATGAGTCTTTCGATTCAGGTGAATCATGCTTTGGTTGACGGTTATCCGCTTTCTCTTGCATTTTTAAAGATTCAGGAATATTTAGATCAACCGGAAATGATATTAATATAAGTTTAAAGAGGTGAGCGAATGTTAATCACATTTAAGGTCAGCAATTTTCTTTCATTTTCTGAAGAACAAAGCCTTTCGATGATTCCGAGCATTTTTGATAATAATGACTTGATTAAAATCGAAAACATCAAATTATTAAGAAAAGGCGTAATTTTTGGAGCCAATTCATCCGGAAAAAGCAACTTTATCAAAGCGATTGCCTTTGGAAAGGAACTAGTTATCGAGGGTTTTTCCAACAAGCATCGGAATAAATATTCAAAGATTGCATCTGGAAACAAAGACAGGGAATCAAATTTTGAATACACCTTTTATAGCAATGGCAAATTCTATTCTTATGGTTTTAGTTTTGTTCTTTCGGAAGGCAAGTTTACAGGCGAATACCTTTATGAAATAGATTATAATGATAATGAGAAATTACTTTTTTCCAGAACGGAAAATGAATTTGTCTGGAAGTTTGAAACAAAAGAAAAACAAAAGAAAATTGAAGAACTTCTTCAAGAACAACCGAACCGTTTATTAATCAACATTAGCGCTTTAAGTTTAGGGTTTGAAAGCCTCTTTAATGTATATCAGTGGTTTTTAAATAAGGTTATCGTCAGTTTTCAAAATCAAGAATTTATGCGTTTAGAAAGCGGTTTAATGAAAAGCAGAAGTCAGTTTGAAAAGTTTTTGAGGAACTACGATACCGGAATTTGTAAAATTCTTTTTCGTAAACTTGATTTGGAAAACTTGAAAAAACATGGTGAAGAGATATACCAAAGAATAATTAAGGAAATGAAAAGAAGCACCACTTCTTTTGGAATCAGACTAAAAGATGCACTTTATAATTTTGATTGTGTAAACGGAGAATTTGAGGTTTATGAAGTATTTCTTCGTCATCAAAGCTCTGAGCTTGATTATGAGTTTGGAGAAGAATCGGACGGAACCAGAAGAATGTTTGATTTAATGGACATTATCATCAGTCCGATTCCGAATGCGATTTACTTGATTGATGAAATTAACCGGAGCATTCACCCCTTGCTTACCGAGAAATATCTCTTGTCATTTAAAAATTGTTTGAAGGAAAATAATGTTCAACTCCTTTTTACAACCCACGAAGCAAATTTATTGCGTGAGGATTTGTTAAGAAGAGATGAGGTTTGGTTTGTAGAAAAGCAGACTGACAATTCTTCAAAAATCTTTTCCTTGGATATTTTTCAAAAAGAAAACGAAAAGGATCTCGGAAAAGCCTATTTGGCTGGCCGTTACGGCGGAATACCTTTGCTTTATAAATCCGGTGACGAATAATGGCAATCAGAGAAAGGGTATCTCTATATAACCGTTACCGAGTTCCGAAGGTGGGAACGGTTCGTCCTTTTCGTACTTACTATCTGATTATGGAAGGAACTAATACCGAACCGACATATTTTCGGCTTTTAGAAAGGGAACTACTGAAAAGAAGAATTAGAAATAATATTGCAATTGTTTATTTGGAACGAACCAAAAACGATCGCGGCAGCAACACTCCGAAACAACTATTTAATTTTTTAGAAGAATTTAAAAAAGAAAAGGACAAAGACGCTGGGGTTTATCTGATGGTGTTTGACCGCGACAGTTATAAAAATCATTTCAATCCCAAAAAATCCTATCTTGACTTTTTAAACAGTATTAAGGGAAGCAATGTCAGAATTTTAGTAACCAGTCCCTGTTTTGAAATTTGGTTGTTGCTTCATAAAAACAATTCTTATCAGGAATTGATTGCACCCAATCGGAAAAGTCTTTTCCGAAATGTCCGTCTTTCGCCGGCTTACACTTTTATCAGTAAAATGGTGCGTGATGTGTTCGGGTTTAATCCGAAGTCATATATTCCGGAAGAATTACTCATGAATCTTGAAATTGCTATGGAGGAATCCCGCCATCTAACGTCTGATCCTTACGAGATGGCGCATGAATTGGGCGAAAATATCAGTGATTTTATTCGAGAAATCAGTTCTGAATTTCGTTATTAAAAAAAATTAAATTAATTGACTTTTGGGTTAAAATTTTGTATAATTTTTATGTTTATTTAAGATGAGGTGCTTATGAATATTTCAATCAGAATTTTGAATCTTTCGAACAATTTAATTATGAAACTAGAGGAATGCTCAATTCTGACTGTTTTTGATTTGGTGCGAGCAGAGCTTGGCGAGTTTAATCCGGAAGAACAAAATGAAGTACGGAAGGTTTTAGGCGGATATAAGAAAAAGAAACTGAAGCTAGAACTGGAAGGAATAACAAAGACATCTTTTGGAAAGGATTTGGATGAAAGATACTCCTTAGCGGATTTAGATTTAAATTTACGGACTTTAAATGCGCTTGCGAATAATTCGATTCAGACTGTCTCGGAATTGCTCGAGTTGGTTGAGGATATCAAAATTTATGCCGTGGAGAATCTCGGAACCAAATCAATAATCCAATTAATGGACAAACTTAACGAAATCGTTGCTTTTGAAAAATTGGATAAAATTATCCCGATTTATTATAAACATCATCCTTCCGACTCTTTGCTGGTTGAAAAACTGGGTTTCTCTCTCGGCGCCATCAACAGTCTTCATAATTTAGGTATTACCGAGTTGGGAAAACTGAGAGCTTATTATTTGGAAGGAAAACTACTTGATGTTTTTAGCTATAAAACCTTAAAAGCAATTTTAGAAGAATTTAAGAAATATTATACAGAATTGCCCAACCCTGATTTTTCCTATTTTAAAACCTTGTTAATTGAAAAATATTTCGGAAAAATTACTCTCAGAGAATTAAAAGCTCATGCTCTACGCGAGGGCTTTGCTTTAAATCTTACCGAATTTTTAAAGCGACTTGCGGAAGCGACCGATTTAATTATTTCAAGTGAAGATATTCGCCTTCCTTATTTTCGGGAGAAATTAAAAGAAGTAAAACTGAAACCGGAAAGCGAAGCAATCTTAATTGAAAGATTTAAAGGTGCGACGCTGCAAATGGTTGCGGATAAGTTTAAAAAAACTCGGGAAAGAATTAGACAGATTGTACGGGACCGGATGAATAATATTTCGATGTTTTACGAAGAAAGCTTTGTAAAGGAGTATAATAAATATGTCTGGCATCCCCAGGTCTTTAAAAAACTATTTGGACTTGATGACTTTTCATTTAATATTGTAAAATACTTGGGATATAGATTTACATTTGAAGAAGAATATTTTTTTCCGGAAGCTTATGTGATTGAGTTAATGGAAAGAGGAAAGATTCCGAAAATAGACCTTGAAGAGTTTAAGGATTCGCTACCTGAGGTCTTTTCCGAAAGAATTTCTATTTATGGCGAAATTGTCCCAAAACTAACAAAAAGACAATTCTTAGAATATGTGATTGAACATTTTGTTCCGAAGGAAGGCTTGCATAAACGGGAGATAGTAAAAATAGCTGAAAAGGTTGCGCGGGAAAATAATCTTGATTATCATTATGATAAATATATCGATATTGTCTCAAATACCGTTCAGGGCTTACAAAATGTCCGCTATTATGATTATGAGCGACTTACTCCGGAAATTATTGCAGCCTTAAGAAAAATCATTTATGAAGTTGATTCGGTCTATTCCTGTAATTTCTTCTATCAGAAATATCCGGAATTGATGAAAAAGGCTGATATTAAAGACGGTTATGAACTGCATTTTATTTTAAGAAGACTTTTTGCGGAATCAGGCGAATTTGTCGGAAAAGTTGATTTCAACCGGCAACCGATGATAGCGGTCCATGGCAAAACCTATGCAGATGTGGTTGTGGAAAATTGGCAAAAACTTAAAAGTCCGATTAAACTTTCCACATTCACCAACTCTTTAATAAAAAGATATGGCTATCACCCCGGAACTTTGGTCAATATCATTAATTCCACGCTCGGAGATTATATTTCCTTAAAGGTTCTTTATAATTATAAGCCGGTGCTTAAGCCTGAAGTGCTGGATAAAATAACGGAAGTTATGGAAGATGAATTCTATGAACTTACGGAACTTGCGGAGATTTTAAATAACGAAGGCATCAAAACCGCAGATTATCAGTACTTCTCAAATTTCTGGCTCAAGGATTTTGGTTATAAGACTCATGATGTGAATTATATTATTAAGAAAGAATATTCCTCTTTGAAAGAAATATTATTTAAAAATGTCTTAAACAAAGATATTTATACGATTACAAAGAAAGATAAGAAAATCCGCGAGACGACTTTGATTCTCTTCATCGAAACCTTAAGACAGGAGTATCTGGCTTTTCAGGTCGGAAAACGGAAACTTGTTAATATCCGTCATCTGGAAAAATCAGGTGTGAAGGCAGAAGACATCAAGACTTATGTTCAGGCCTTGGAACGGATTATTCCGAAAAACCGTTATTTCACTTATGAAAGTCTTTTAAAAGAAAAGTATTATCTAAATGATCCGGCCTTAGAGAAACTAGAAAAGATGGATTTGGATAAGGAATTGATGATTAACTTCATCAGAAATATTCCGGGAATAAAAAAGACTACCAAGGGTAATCTCTTCCGGATTTCGAAGAAACAATCGACAGTCAACGATTTTCTAAAACAAGTCCAAAGTGAGACCGGCTTTGATGAAGATGAAGCAAAAGAATATATCTTAAAACATTATGAGTTTAAGATTAGATAGTACTCAAAAAAAGCTAAGGAATGATTGGTTTTCAATTCCTTAGCTTTTATTATTAAGACGAGCAAATACTTCATAACATATTTTCCTTCATCACTTCAGTACGGAATAATTTATTAAATTTTCCTACTGAGACTATTATTATTCCTTGATAATCTCTTTTTTATACAATCTTCGGGAAATTCTTTTCTTTTTTTCGATATTTTGTTATAATATTACTAACGGAGGAATTAATTATGAAAATTGGCATTACCGCAGACTGCAGTTCAGGATTGGAATACTTTCCTCATAAGCATAATGTAAAAATTACGCGAACCGCAATCCATTTCGGTGAGGAAACCCTTATTGACGGTGTTGACATTACTGCTGATGGGTTTTATGAGCGCTTGGAAACATCAGAGATTATTCCAACGACATCAGCACCGACACCGGGAGAGATTTTGAAACGTGTGGAAGAGTGGAAGTCCGAAGGTTGCACGGATGTGATTCATTTTCCAATTTCGTTTAATTTAAGTGCTTATGGTGAAAATTTACAAGCGATCGGAAAAGATATGTTTGAAGGAATTAATTTCTATGTTTTTGATACAAAAACAGCTTGTATCATGGAAGGTTATCTTGCTTATTATGCGGAAAAGTTAGCAAAAAAAGGTTACAGCGTCAAGGAAATCTTCTCTGAAGTTTCAAAGTTAAGACAAAACACAATGGCCTTCTTTGTGGTTGATAACTTAAAATACTTGGTAAAAAGCGGTCGTCTCAGCGCTACTGCAGGCTTTGTCGGCAGTCTTGCGGCGATTAAACCGGTTTTGGAACTTAATCGTGAAGGACGGATTGTAACCTACGAAAAGGTCAGAACACATAAAAAAGCGATTAGAAGACTGATAGATATTATTAAAGAAAACAGTGTTGGTTATAAGAAAGTTCTCTATTTAGTTCAACATACCGGCCGCCTGGAAGCAGCTAAAGAAGTAGCAGCAAGAATAGAAAGTGAAGTAGACAATGCCGTGAGAGTTGAAATTTCAACGATTACACCGACAGTCGGCGCCCATATCGGTTATGGAGTGCTTGGAATAGGTAGAATCGTTCTCGATAATTTAGCTGAAGAAATCTAAAAACAGAGGTTTAACCTCTGTTTTTTGCTTACTTAATGTTCCTTGCTTCGATTTCTCTTACCATCATCTGATACATTTTTTCATCAATGATGTATTTCTTATTCAAAACCAAATAGGATAGAGCTATTAAGATCGTCGGAACGAGCGTAATTGTCATTCGGAGTGAAAACCGCATTGGTTTCGATGCTATATCTTTAAAATAGATATCGGCGGCATCATTGATATACATTTCTTCTTTTCCTTCTTTCTCATTCATATTGAAAGATATTTCTTGCAACATATCATAGTAAGTTTCTTTTACTTTCGGATCTAAATCTTTATAGTCTTCGCCTTCGAAGATTACAACTCTATCAGCGATGTTTTGTTTGTATTCTTCTTGTTGTTGTACATCCATTTTATCAAAGAGAGCTTTTTGATGTTCCAAGAAATTTACATTTTGGGAAAGTGCATAGATTCCGGTAACCGTCAGGACTAAGATTGTGATTCCTTGTTGAAGGGCGCTTGCAAACTTGACCATTAACGGACGCAAGGAGAAGATTACCGCTTCGTTGCGTTCGTTTGTCCGGTATTCGTTGTATTCGACGGTATTGGCGATATTAACGGTTAAAATCATATAGAAGATGGCTTGTCCGCCAAAGGCGAAAATTCCAAAAAGACAAACGGTAATGATATTTAAGGGTAGGAAGGGGACGTTTCCGGCAGCAAGCAAGAATAGATAGCCAAAGGCAATCATAATCAAGCTATAGAAAAGCAGACGTTTGCGACCGAATTTCTTCACTAGTTCTGAATAAAAAACTTGCACGCCGATGGTTGTTACTCCGAAGGTAGCTACGAAGACCATCGCTAAGAAACCATCATAACCGAGCTCCATATAAATGAAGTTATATCCGAGTGCGACCAAGATGCCGCTTCCGATGTTGTAAAAAAGCATCGCGAGAATTATCCAGAGCAATTGGTCGTTATTTTTAATTACGAGCAGCATTTTCTTGAAGGTGACTTTTTCTTCTTTCTTCTTTGCTTCAACTGTTTCAGTTACTTCATTGATTTCACCAGTGGTTTGAACCGGTTGTTTGACGCCGAAAACAGTGAGCACTTGACAGCCGATTAAGAAAAGAGCAATAATAATTGCCACCATACCATAGCCTTTAATGGCGTTTCCGACAGTGATAAAATTGATGCCGGCATTGGCTGCGAAAGCACCGACACCAGCAAAAACAACGGCTAGTGTAGTGATGCTGTTTCTTTCTTTTTCATTTTTTGAAAGCGACGGTAACATTGACCAATAAGAAATATCATTCATCGTAAACGCAATTTCCCAAAGGAAATAAGTGATTCCGAAGAAGATAACATAATTCCAACCGTCTTTTGCCCAAGGCACCCAGCGCACCCAATTAAACATCAGGACAATGACAATGCCTGTTAGCACGGCACCAATTAAAATCCAGGGTTTAAATTTTCCCCAACGGGATTTGGTGTTTTCGATAATCGCTCCCATAATCGGGTCATTAATCGCATCCCAGAATCTGCCGACAATTAAGATAATGCCGATTACAGAATACTGAGCGACGGTTGGACCGACTCCGTATTGGACATAGGTCATCAAGAAAGTTGAGACCAATGCATAAGTCATATCGCGGCCGATGCCGCCGAGGCTGTAGGACCATTTAGTGCGTTTTGATAGTTTGCCATTCGTTTGTGTTAGTTCCATTTTTTCCTCCTCTAATACCTATATTATATCAAAATCCTTTTAAAAATACAGCATTTTCTGAATAAACAGAGGAATTTTTAGCCATAATATTAATGTCATATGATTAGATGGGTTTGGAGGTTACCATTAAAAAAACAACCGAAATCTGCTCTTCTGCTGGAGCATGTAAATAAACAAAGCAGAGGACCTTCAAAAGAAGGTCCTGTTTTTGCTTTTCAGAGAAATGTACTTATGTTATAATAAATCGAGAAAGAAGGGAAAATATGGATTATTTTAATCAGCCTTTTTGCAGATTAGAGACGGCTTCCTACAAATGGGATTTTTTGAAAGAAAAAACCGGGAAAACAATTATTCCTTTTACAGTTGCGGATTCAGATTACCCGACCGCTCCGGAAATAATTGAAGCTTTAAATAAACGGGTTGAACACGGTGCTTTCGGATATAGTTATCTTGACTCAGAATATTATGAACTGATTAAAAATTGGACTAAAACACGCTATGGCTATTCGATCGAAGCGAACTGGATTGTGCCGATAACCGGTGTTGTATCAGCGCTTTCTTTTGCCATTAGGGCGCTAACAGAAAAGAACGATCGGATATTGATTTTTACGCCTGTTTACAATCCTTTCTATGATGTCGTCAGAAATAACGAAAGAGTGCTTGTAGAAAGCAAATTATTGCCAGAAGAAAAATATCGACTAAATTTCTCAGAAGTTGAAAGGCATTTCGAAGCCGGGGTGAAACTGGTGATTTTCTGCAGCCCTCATAATCCGGTCGGACGTGTTTGGACAGAAAGCGAACTTGATACTTTGATAGAACTTGCATTAAAATATGATGTTACGCTCCTATCTGATGAGATTCATTGCGATTTGTTAATCGGAAGAAATAAATTTGTTGCTATCGGAAATTATTTTAAGGAAAAACACAAAATCATTTCTGTATTTGCTCCGAGCAAAACTTTTAATCTGGCGGGACTGGGACTGGCGAATATGATAATTCCGAATTGTGAGCTCCGCAAAAAAGTCGAAACCTTAATCAAAAGTTTTTATATCGGTCCCGATCTCTTGGCAGTCAGTGCCTGCAAAGCCGCTTATCGCGACTGTGCTTATTGGGTTGATCTTCAAAACGAACACTTGACCAGTCAATATCAGTTTTTAAAAGATTTCCTCAAAACAAGAATTTCAGAAGCTAGATTTTCGGAAATGGAAGGAACTTATCTTGCTTGGGTTGATTTTACTTTCTTAGGATTAACCTCTAATGAGATTTGTGAACGGCTCTTAAAATATGGAGTGCTTTTTAACCGCGGCGATACTTACGGGAAAGATTATGACGGCTTTCTTAGAATTAACCTTGCCTGTTCAAAGGCACAGTTAAGAGCAGGGCTTGAAGCTTTAGATAGATTTGTAACAGATTTAAAATAAAGGCCAATTGGCCTTTTTTGTTTGTTTTATAGGAGGAATTATTATATAATTAAAGTGATGGGGTGGTAAAGTGGTAGGCTTTAATCTTAATATTCTTGAAAAAGAAAGAGAATTAAAAAATCTTAAAGAAAAATATCTTATGCTCTTTAAGAAGCACGAGGATCTTTCTAAAGAAAAATTTGTAATCTACAACCGGTATAACTTAGTATTCGGAGAGAAGTATTACGAACGTTATCTTTTATATTTTGAGTGCGAACGTTTACGCCGTAAAATTGAACTTTACCAGGTTTATCTGAACCGAGAAGAAAAAATTGATAAGATATTAGTTGAAAGTTTGTTGAATGCTGAATTTTTGGAATATGAAGAGAAACTAGCTTTGATTTTAGAAGAATACAGACTTGCTCAAGATTTTGATAAACTTCCTGCGCTTTCGGTTAAAGATGTCAGGGAGATAAAAAGAATTTATCTTAAGATTGTAAAAAAAATTCATCCGGATCTTAATCCTAATTTTCAAAACTATCAAGATTTATGGGAGAGGACTTTACGGGCTTATAAGATGAATGATTTAAAAACTCTCCAAGAATGTGAATTTATTCTTGATAACTTTATTTTTGAAGAAAAATACAAGGAACCTCAGATTGAGTTGGATGCGGAAATTGCAAAATTTCAACAAAAAATTACTGAAATAAAGGAGAAAAATATTGATTTAATCAACAGTTTTCCTTATAATCAAAAACATCTTTTAAATAACCCTGAATTGATTCAGGAAAAACTTGAGGAAATTGCTATTGATATTGAACTGTTCCGGGAAAACCATGCAATTTTGGAAAACCGGATTCGAGAAATCGATCCGACTTATGAGAAGGAGATTTGTTAAATGAGTTTAATAAAGAAGGGGAAAAATGAGCTGGCGATTATTCATAAAGACTTGCCGAAAGTGCCGAAACCTTTTGAACGCGATATCTACCTTTTTACAACCCATATTGCCGGAACAAGTTATATCGAAAACATCGCAGAGCTTTTAGAAAAAATGGCACCGGATGAAGTTTTAGAATTTTACCGCGAACCGAAAAATAGTTATGATGAATATGCAATAGTGGTAAAAACCAAACGGAAAGAAAAACTGGGTTATATTCCGCGAATTGATAATCCCGTTTTCGCAAGACTGCTTGATGCTGGAAAACTCCTTTTCGGAAAAGTAAAAAGCACAGAAAAAAAAGGAAACTGGCATAAAATTGAGATTGATATATATCTGAAAGATTAGAGGCGTTTATGGAAAAACTGATTCAGACAATTTTAGAACTGGATAATCCTTTGATAATTTCCGGAAGACCGCTTCTTAACAAAATTATTAAATCCCTTTCCGAAAAAAGAAAGCTTGTAAAAGCTTCTTTTCGCACTTTTCAGGATGTCATTCACGATTTAATCGGTGCATACACAGTAGATGCGCGCCTTGAGCTTGCGCGGGCGGAAGGAATTTCGAGCGAACTCGCGGCGATTAAACTTGAGAATTCCTTAATCGTCTCTTCAGCTTATCAAAATGCAAAAATCCATGATTTGTTACGGATAAGAAATAAATACGGTTCCTATTTAAAACTGAACCCTTTAGCCCAAAAGCTTTATGAAAACCGGCCCGTGCTTTTGGTTGCGGAATTTGAAGTAAGCGACCATTTTTTTAAGGCTTTAGAAATCATTAAAACAAAGACAAATATTATTAATTATCGCTTTGAAAACAAAGAAAAACCTCAGACCATATTAGAGTTTTCTCATTATAAAGAAGAAATTGATTACCTAGTTCAAGAAGTCGGAAAGCTTTTAGATTCAGGACTAAGCCCAGAAAAAATAAAAATTCAAAGTGTTCCGGAGCATTATCTTCCCTATTTAAAAGAAGCCTTTTTACTGGCGGATATTGCTCTTGATACAAATGAGAATAGTTCCTTATTTACTTATGAAATCGTTCAAAAATTTTTAACGGAACTAAAAATTTATTTTGAAGAAGAGGCGGAACTTGCCTTTCCAAAAGCGCTTGCTTCAATTTCTATGGAAGATGAAATCACTTCTGATTTGGTTCGGGTTTTAAATCTGTATATGTCATCTTCAAGAGTTGTTAAGGAGTTATATCAAGACTTGATTTACCAGTTGAAAATTTCCTTTCCGAAAAGAAATTTATATACAAATATCATTCAGATTTCCGACTATCAAAATGAATATTTAACTTCTGAGGATGTGGTTTTTATCCTTGGTTTTAACCAAGATTTATTTCCAAAAACGCTGCGCGATGATCAGTTTTTGCTTGATTATGAAAGGGAAAAACTAGGGCTTTTGACCTCAAGGGAAAAAAATCAAATCGTAAAAAAGCAAACTCTGGCTTTGCTTTACGGAAAAGCCAAGTCCCATCTTTCTTACGCTTCTGACCACCAAGGCTTACAGATTCCGCTTTCCAGTCTTTCTAATCTACTTCAAGATGTGAGTATTGAAAAAGCCGAGCGTGGAGGGGTTAGCTATGCGCCAGAACTTGATCAAATCCGGCTCGGAAAATTACTAGATTTATATTACCGTTATTCCGAGACTAGTAGTGATTTGTTTAGCCTTTATGCAACTTGGCCGGATTTATCCTACCGCTCTTACAGTCATAAGTTTACGGGAATCAGCGTTGATGATTTAAGTCCGCTTTTGAAAAGAAGACTTTCTTATACAGCAATCGATCAGTATTATCGCTGCGGTTTTCTTTATTATTTAGAAAGAGTTTTAAACATTAAGCGTAGTCAAAACAGTGATGCCTTATTTGTCGGTAACTTTTTTCACAATGCTTTGGAAGCGCTCCTTAAGGCAGAAGGAATTGATAATCTGGAGGAGTTTTTAAAAACTGTGATTACTGATTTCCTTAAAGAAAATGATAAAGTTCCGACAGCGAAGGAAAAGTTTTTCATTGGAAAATATCTTGAAGTTTTAATCCGTTTTTATAATTATCTAGAAGAAGAAAAAGAATCCAGCGAATTAAAAACCTATGCTTTGGAAAAACACTTCAGCATTCCTTTAAAAAACGGGTTTACTTTTGAAGGTAAAATCGATAAGATACTAACCTATAATTATCAAGGCGAAGATTATTTTGTAGTTCTCGACTATAAAAGCGGAAATGCGGAAGTTGACTTAAATATGATTATTTATGGACTTAGCATGCAAATTCCGATTTATTTTTATCTTTTAAAACATTCCGGAATCAAGTTTAAGTTTGGAGGCGGTTATCTACAAAAGGTAATTCCGAATACAGTTTTCGGACGCGATCTTAAATACACTTATGAAGAACAGTTCCGTAGATATTTTCGGAAAGTTGGCTATAGTCCCGATAATATAGCTTTGCTTGAAAAAATTGATTTGAATTACGGAAATCAAATGAGCACACTTCATGGCATTCGGATTACCAAAAGCGGGTTTCATGCCAATAGTCTAAAATACTTGCTTTCGGAAGAAGTTTTCCAAGAAATTTTGACTGTGGTTGCGGAAAAAATTGAAGAAGCGCTTGCTAATATTTCCCAAGGCGAGTTTCCAATCAATCCCAAGCTTACAAATAAATTTGACAGCTGTATGTATTGTCCTTATCGTGATTTATGTTTTCGAGACGAAAGAGATTATCTTCGGCTTAATGAATTTAAAAATCTTGAATTTTTGAGGAGAAAAGATGATACCAAAGAAACCTGAAAATGTTTTTTGGAGCGATGAACAATGGGCCGCCATTTATGAAAAAGGCCAAGACATACTTATTAACGCAGGCGCGGGAAGCGGAAAGACCGCAGTTTTAACGGAAAGGATTATCCGAATTTTAAAAGACGGAGTCAAGCTAGAGCGTTTAATAGTCCTTACCTTTACCAGAGCAGCTGCCGGCGAAATGAAAGAGCGCCTTCGCAAAAAACTTCAAAAAGAAATTGCTTCCGGATTTAATTTAAAAGAAGCGTTGGAATATCTTGATCAGGCTTCCGTGCAAACTTTTGACAGTTTTGCTTTGGAGTTGGTACGAAAGTATCATTATCTGCTCGGAGTCGACCGGACGATAACTATCGGTGACGGGGTCCTTTTTTCCTTAAAAAAGAAGGAAATCATTGCTCAGGTTTTTGATTCTTTTTATGAGGAAGAGGATCAGGCATTTTTAGATTTCGTTACTTTGTTTGCGCTTAAGAACGATAAAACCCTGCAAAAATATATCTTTGCTGTTGACAATAAATTAGAACTGATTTATGACCGGAAAGCTTATTTAGATTCTTATCTTGAAAAATATTATTGCGAGAGTTTCATAAAAACTATGCTTCGTCGCTATGTGAATCTGCTTTTATTGGAACAAGGGCGAATCAGAAGTAGGCTAGAGCGTCTGCGAGAAGAAATAACCGATGAAGATTTAATGCTTCATGTTGTTGACTGCGAACATACTTTAGCGGCTTTATTAAAATCTAAGAGCTATTTAGAGTTTAAAGTTCATGCTGATGTTACTCTACCGCGACTTCCCCGGCACGGCGATGAATCTGAAAAAGCGATTATCAGTTATGAAAAGAATCAAATCAAGGATTCGATTAAAAGATTGCAAACTTATCTAGATTATGAAAACGAAGAGGAGATGTATCAAACTTTAATCGCGACCAAAACTCAGATTGCGACCCTAATTCGAATCTTAGAGAGAGTTAATGAGGAATTTTTAAAATATAAACGTGAATATAATATTTATGAATTTCATGACATCGCCAAGATGGCAATCAAGCTTTTAAAAGAAAATGGAGAAATCCGTGATTATATAAAAGAACACACTTATGAAATTTTAATTGATGAATATCAGGATACAAATGATCTACAAGAAATCTTGATTTCCCTAATCAGCAAGAATAATGTTTATATGGTTGGCGATGTTAAACAGTCGATTTATCGGTTTAGAAATGCTAATCCCGAAATCTTTAAAAAGAAATATGCAGATTTTCAAAAGGAAAAAACCGGACTTGCGATTGATTTGTCACGCAACTTCCGTTCAAGGCGGGAAGTGTTAGAGGATATTAATTTTATTTTCGAACAAGTGATGGATTCAAGACTTGGAGGCGTCAATTATACGGAAGGCCAGGAATTAAGTTTTGGAAATAAAAAATATGAAAAAAACGCCCCTGAAAAAGATTATCGGCTTCGTCTTTTGACTTATGATTATACAAACGAAGCTTTAAAACCTGCTGAAATCGAAGCTTTTATTATTGGAAATGATATTAAAAGATTAATTGCGGAAGGTTTGCAGATCTATGATAAAGATGAAGACGTAATCAAGCCTGCTCGTTACTCCCATTTTACAATCCTTACCAGCGAGAAACGACATTTCGATTTATACAAAAAGATTTTTGAATATTTAGAAATCCCTTTGGTCATCCATAAAGATGAAAGCTTTATCCGCAGTCAAGAAATCTATGTCCTAATCAATATTTTAAGAGCAGTTCATGCGCTTTTGGATGCGGAATATTTCCGGGAAAATTTTAAAGATGCACTCTTGAGTATTCTTCGTAGCTTTCTTGTAGAAGGAGATGACCGAGAAATATTTAAAGTATATCAAGGTGATTTGTTAGAGGGGTTAAATTGCCGTTTTCCCGAGGTTTATCAGAACCTGATTAAGATTTCGGAACTTGCTGAAAAAGCGACATTGAGTCAAATTTTGTGGGAAATTTATGAAAATTTCGGCTTTTATTTCAAAATTATTAAAATCGGTAATCTTGAGGATGGAGAAGAGAAACTCAATTTTCTTTTAAACAAATTCCAAGAACTCGACAAACTAGGGTTTAGTTTGCCTGATGCCATTCTCTACTTAGAAGAAATAATGGCGGGGGACCTTGATCTTGAATTTTCGCGCCCGGTTTCTTTAGATACTGATGCCGTTCAGATGATGAGTATCCATAAATCCAAAGGTTTGGAATTTCCGATTTGTTATTTTTCGGATTTAGAAACCAAGTTTAAATTTACCGAACTGAATGATCGGATTGTTTTTGACCAAGAATATGGTTTCATCATTCCTTATTTTAAGGAAGGTTTAACAGATCTCTTTACAAAAAAACTTCTAAAACAAAAATATCAAATTGAAGAAATCAGCGAAAGAATCCGCGTTCTTTATGTGGCTTTGACGCGTGCCAAGGAACAAATAATTTTGGTAGCGCCTGAGTTTATGGAGTCTTACCGAACGGAAAGAAAACTGCTACCTTATGTGGACAGATTAAACTATAAATCAGCTTATTCTATCTTTTCTTCAATCGCTAATACTTTAAGCGAGCGTATTCAACTAGTTTCGACCTTAAGTTATACAAAAGATTATGAACAAGGAAAAATCTTAAGCATCAAAGCTTTCCCCAAATTGCCACCGCTTGAAGTTAAGCGAGTTACGCTCAAAAAAGAAAAGAGCGAAAAAATCATTGCCTCCACCCAAGCAACTACGCTTTTTAACCCAAAAACAATAGAAGCCATCAATCTCGGTAATCTCCTTCATGAAATCTTAGAAATTATTGATTTTAAGGATAATCCGGAAACATTTATCAAAAGAGCTCCGGTCCCCGATACTCTAAAAAAACGCCTCTTAACGCTCTTTCAAAACTCGCTCTTTAAGAAACCGATTATCCAAACCTATCATGAATACCCCTTTTATCATAAGGAGACTGAGACCAGCGGTGTGATTGATTTAATTTTGGAAACGGAAACCGAATTGGTCATTCTGGATTATAAACTGAGCGATCTATCCAAAATAGAGTATGAAAGGCAACTTGCAGTTTATAAAGCCTATTTGGAAAGTATCTCCGAAAAGCGTGTTTCCGCTTATCTCTACTCAATTTTAAGGAAAGAGCTGAAACAGGTTTACTAAATAAGACTTTAATTTTTCTTAGAAAAGTAGTATAATACTAAAAGTGACTTTTTAAAGAAGCGGAGGATTATGATGGGTGTCTTGGAAATTGTTTTGCTCGGGAGCGGTCTTGCGATGGATGCATCCACGGCGGCGATGACTGACGGCATGTATGAATGCGGAATGAAGATCAAGAAGTCGATATTTATCGCCCTGATTTTCGGTATTTTCCAAGGTTTGATGCCCATTTTCGGTTTTTATTCCGGCCGTCTCTTTTCTGAATTTATTTCGAAAATCAATCATTATGTCGCTTTTGGAATCCTTCTCTTCTTAGGACTAAAAATGCTCTATGAAGCTAAAAAAGTAACCGAATTTGAAGACAAAGTAACTTATTCAAAAATTATTCTCCAAGGAATCGCTACCAGCATCGATGCGCTGATTGCAGGCGTAACTTTAGCGATAGCTGGAGTTGATATCTATATGGCTGCTTTTATTATTTTCTTGGTTACGACGATTTTAAGTTTTCTGGCGATATATTTAGGTTGTATCTGCGGCCATATAATTAAAAACAAAGCCCAAATCCTGGGCGGAATTTTATTGATTTTATTGGGAATAAAGATGTTGATTTAAAAATACCGAGCAAGTGCTCGGTATTTATTTTGCGCGGATATATTGTTTCGGCCAAATGATTTCTGTGCCGAGGGCTTTTGCTGCGTGCAAAGGAAAATAGGGATTTCGAAGAAGTTCCCTGCCGAAATAAATAAGATCGGCTTTACCTTCTTTTAACACAGTTTCCGCTTGCTTTGCATCTGTAATTAGGCCGCCCGCAGCTGTCGGTAGATTGGCGAGTTTCTTGATAGTTTCCGAATAGGGGATTTGGTAAGCGGGATAGGAATTTACTTTAAAGTCGGTAACGCCGCCGCTTGAAACATCGATTAAATCAATTCCGGAAAGTTCTTTAAGAATTCTTACGATATCTTGGGGATGATTACCTAGAGGATCGTATTCTTCTGCGGATACGCGCACCCATAAAGCTTTCTCTTTGGGCCAATATTTTCTAACTTCTTCAATGACTTCTTTTAAGAAAAGGCTTCTTTCCCGCCCGTATTCATCTGTCCTTTTGTTGGTCAGAGGTGAAAGAAATTGGTTAATTAAATACCCGTGGGCAGCATGAATTTCAATGAAATCAAAACCTGCTTGTTCAGCTCTTTTGGCTGCCCTTCCAAAGGCTTTGATTATAGCTTTTATTCCTTCTAAAGTCAGCTTTTCCGGAGTATTCATGCCGGGATAGGGAAGGGGACTTGGAGCAAAGATTTTTCCTTTGGTTCGGCTTTTTCTCCCCGCATGTGCAAGTTGAATGCCGACGGCGGTCTGATTTTCATGGGCGGCAGCAACCAAATTCCTGAACCTTTCGATTTGTTCGTCTTGGTAGAACCCGAGGTCACCTTCGGTAATTCTCCCCTCCGCAACAACAGCGGTCGCTTCTAGGATTATTGCTCCGACTCCGCCAAGAGAACGGGTGAGATAATGCACATAATGCCAGGGTGTAAACAGGCTGTCTTCCGCAGCCGAATACATGCACATCGGTGCCATAACAATCCGATTTTTCAAGTGCAGATTTTTAAGCTTAAATTCTGAAAACAAAAGTTTCATAATTTCTCCTTTCCTCTAAATTTTATCATAAAAGAGTTACTTTAGAGTAAAATAATGCAATCAGATTTTCTTAAGGTATTAGATAATACTTTTAGGTCCGTAAATTATTGGAAAAAAGCTTTTCTTAATGTATAATAGATGTAAAAAGAATGAAAATAAGAAAGAGGTAATTTATGAACATTTGGCATAACATTAACCCCGACAGAATTAAACCTGAAGAATTTGTTGCAGTAATCGAAATTCCGAAAGGAAGCAAGAAAAAATATGAATTGGATAAGGAAACGGGTCTTTTGATGTTGGATCGAATCCTTTACACCTCCACCCATTATCCGGCTAATTATGGTTTCATTCCCAGGACATATGCGGAAGATCAGGATCCGTTGGATGTATTGGTGCTTTGTAGTGAGGATTTGGAACCCTTAAGTTTGGTCAATTGTTATCCGATTGGTGTTGTGCGCATGTTTGACGGCGAAGAAGCCGATGATAAAATCATCGCCATACCTTTTCAGGATCCGACTTGGAATTTTTATCAGGAATTAAGTGATTTACCTCCGCATATCGCAGCGGAAGTCGAACACTTTTTCCAAGTTTACAAGACCCTTGAACGGAGAGAAACCGCCGGTTTTGAAATTCATGGTCGAAAAGTGGCGTTAAAAATCGTTACGGAAGCGATCGAATTGTATAAAAAAACTTTTCCGGAAAACTAACTATGCTTGCGCTCATTCTTAACTGTTGTACGATTCTTCTTGGCGGAAGTATCGGTCTTCTTTTTAGAAGGGTTTTAAAAAAGGAGATTTTTGAAGAAGTTTTAAAGGTAGTCGGCTTAACGGTTATTATCTTTGGGGCTCTCGGTCTCTTTCAGGAAATGCTTTTTATCGAAGACGGAAACCTAAAAGCACGTCATGAGCTTTTGCTTTTGGTGGCTCTCGCTTTAGGTGCTTTTCTGGGGACGGTTTTAAAACTTGATTTTAGGTTGAAAAAACTTACCAAATATCTAGACGAAAAATTTAAAGGCAAAAGGTTTTCGGAAGGTTTTATTACCGCAACTATGGTCTTCGGTTCCGGAGCGATGGCGATAGTGGGGAGCATTCGCGCAGGTTTAGGAGATTTAGATATTTTGTATCTAAAAGCGGTAATCGACGGCATTACGGCTCTTATTCTTGCTTCAACCCTAGGTTATGGTGTCTTATTTTCGATAGTTCCGATTTTCTTTTATCAAGGGTTGTTTGTGCTTTTAACCTCAGCTTTCGGAAACTTTTTTCCGAATGACTTTATCTCTGCCTTCAGCGCGATTGGTTATGCGCTTTTAGTTGCGATCGGAATCAATTTTATTTTTGAAAACAAAATTAAAGTAATAAATTTAATTCCCGCTTTGGGAATTTGCATTCTTTGGTTTGTAATAAAGTCATTGCTTTAAAACTATAAAACGGCTCTAAATCAGGAAGGAAAAATGACAAAAGAAGAAGTTTTAAGAGAACTAAATGTTGACCCGGAATTTGGTCTTTCCGAGGAAGAAGTAAAAAAAAGACAGGAAGCCGGTTTAAATGAATTTGGTGAAGAAAAGAAGAAGTCGCTCTTTGTTCGCTTTCTTGAACAATTTAAAGACTTATTAATAATTATTTTAATTTTAGCGGCGCTCGTTTCAGTCATCGCCGATCCTAGCGATTTAACCGAAAGCATAATAATCCTTGTGGTGGTTATTTTTAATGCCGGGCTCGGTGTTTATCAAGAAAACAAAGCCGAAAAATCTTTGGAAGCTTTAAAAAAGATCTCCGCTCCCGTAACTAAAGTCATACGCTTCGGAAGAATGCAGGAAATCGAAGCCCGTTTTTTGGTTCCGGGCGACCTCATTATCTTAGAAGCCGGAGATTATGTACCCGCGGATGCGCGCCTTCTTGAAGTCGCAAATTTAAAAGTTGACGAAAGTGCCCTGACAGGAGAAAGCGTTCCGGTTGAAAAAACAGCTGGAGAAATCGAGTCTAGACAAGCACTCGGTGACCGTCAGAACGAAGTTTTTTCCTCGACGCTTGTAACCTACGGACGTGGAAAAGCGGTCGTAACCAAAACCGGTATGAAAACAGAAATCGGAAAAATAGCCGGTATGCTTAGCGGTACAAAAGAAGGACTGACTCCGCTTCAAATTAAACTGAATCAAATCGGAAAAGTCATTGGTCTCTTAGCACTTTTGATCTGCTTGGTTGTATTTCTCATCCAGTGGCTCGCAATTTATCCCGATGATCCTTTGGTTGCTTTAAAAGCCTCTGTTGCTTTAGCAGTTGCTGCGGTTCCGGAAGGTTTGTCAACGGTTGTTGTTGTTGTTCTTTCCCTTGGCGTCCAAAAGATGGTAAAAAGAAATGCAATTATCAAGAAACTTCCTGCCGTTGAAACTTTGGGTTCAACCCAAATTGTCTGTTCCGATAAAACCGGAACTCTCACTCAAAATCGGATGACGGTTGTAGAAATATACCGGGAGAAGAGAAAAAAACTTGACGAAGAGCTTAGCGAAGAAGAAAGGAAACTCCTCTCCCTTTTTGCTTTCTGCACCGATGCCAAGATTCTTTCTGAAAACGGAAAAGTAACAAGAATCGGTGATCCAACGGAACTGGCTTTGCTTGATGCAAATTTAAAATATGGGCTTTTTCCAGAAACTAGGACTAATATTGAGAGAATTGGCGAACTTGCTTTTGATTCGGAAAGAAAAATGATGACGGTCATCGTCAGATATCAAGATCGGATTCTATCAATTACTAAAGGGGCCCCCGATGTTATTTTAAGGAACTGTAAAAACATAAACCAAGAAGAGGTTTTAAAGATAAATTCAAAAATGGGTAAAGATGCGTTAAGAGTATTAGGCCTCGGCATAAAAGAATTGGAAAGTTTGCCGGAAAATTATGGTTTTGAACTTGAAGAAGATTTAGAATTTTATGGTCTCATCGGGATGATAGATCCGGCCCGTCCGGAAGTTAAAGAAGCGATTCGGGTTGCGAAGGAAGCAGGGATTAGGACGATTATGATTACGGGTGACTATGTTGTTACCGCGAGAGCGATTGCGGAAGAGTTGGGAATCTTAGGGCCCGGAGAGCTTGCGCTTTCCAGTAGAGAACTTGCATCTTTATCTGCTCAAGAACTTTATGACAACATTGAAAAATATTCTGTTTATGCTCGGGTTGCGCCGGAGGATAAGGTCCGGATTGTTGAAGCCTGGCAAAAACGAGGTAAGGTAGTCGCGATGACGGGAGATGGCGTCAATGATTCTCCGGCCTTAAAAAAAGCCGATATCGGTTGCGCAATGGGTATAGTCGGTACCGATGTTGCGAAGGAAGCGGCAGCGATGATTTTAACCGACGATAATTTTGCGACTATTATTTTTGCGGTCGAAGAAGGCCGAGGCATCTATGCTAATATAAAAAAGACGGTTCAGTATTTGCTTTCCAGCAATATCGGTGAAGTTTTGACGATTTTTCTCGCCAGTTTAATTTCGGCTTTTAACTTTACCAGATTCCCATTTGGTTTGCCTCTTGCTGCCGTGAACTTATTATGGATAAATTTGATAACCGATACTTTGCCAGCTTTTGCTTTAGGAATGGAAAAAGCCGAAACTGGTGTAATGAAACATAAACCGCGTCCGAAAAACGAAAGTTTTTTTGCACATGGGCTTGGTTTTAGAATCGTTCTTCAAGGAATTATCATCGGTTTAATTACACTCTTTTCTTATGCTGTCGGCCTTATTAAAAACAAAGGAAATCCTAATGCGGAAATAATTGGTCAAACCATGGCGTTTTTAACCTTGGCCTTTATTCAACTTTTTCATGCTTTTAATGTGAAAGCGGAGAAGTCAGTTTTTAACCGCCAAGTTTTCAATAACCCTTATCTTTGGCTATCCTTTTTTGCCGGTTTAGGGTTACAGTTTTTAATTATTTATCTGTCACCGCTAGCAAGATTATTTAGGGTAATGCCGCTTGGAATAGATTTAGTAATAATTTCTGTTGGTTTGGCTTTCTTGATAATTCCGCTTATCGAAATAATTAAATTAATTCAGAAATACATTTCTAAAAAATAAAAACCGTTTTCTCACTTCCCATTTCGCTTGCTTTCTTGCTTAAGATTGGTTAAAATAAATAAATGGGGACTTATTTATGGGAAATGCGGTCTTTTTATTGCATGGGTGGCTGAGCGATATCAATGATTTTGCTTGCCTGCTGCCTTTTTTAGAAAACCATTATAAGCATATCGAAAGGATAACTTACCCCGGGCATGGTCCGGGCGAGGATTATCGTGAATTTTCTAGTCTTTTGACAATTGAACTGGTTGAAAAGACTTTTGAAAAGCTTTCTCATGAATATGATTCAATCGATGTAATCGGTTATTCGATGGGCGGGGCCCTTGCTGCCTATCTTGCTTCAAACTTTGAAGTTCGAAAACTGATATTGCTTGCTCCCGCTAACAAATATATTAATTTTCGTTTACCTTTTTCGAAAATAAAAAATCTTATAAAAATCATGTATGCGCTTCAAAAGGCGATAATCAAGAAAGATTCTCAAAACAAAGAAGTTCTAAAACAAAGAATCAAACATATCTTGCAGGATGATTTTATCAGTTTAAGATATGCAAGGGATAAATATTTGAAATCTAATTTCCGTCACGCCTTTCGTAATTTTAGAGAACTAATCAGATATGTAAACGAAAAGACAATTGAAATAAAATGTCCTAGCTTCATAGCCTGGGGTCGACTTGACCAGGTGATTCCGCTGGGATCCGTTAAATTCTTGTATGATCTTTGTACAAATGAGCAAAAGATCTTAAAAAAATATGATGATCTGAGCCACCTTTTATTACTTTCCCCCAACTGTGATGAACTTGTACAAGATATCGAAAAATTTTTGGTAGAAGGAGGAAATTCTTGAAACGTATATTGCTTGAAAAGGTAAAAGAATCGGTTCAAAGTATTGGACCGGTTACCCTTGTTATTCTAATAATCAGCCTAATTTTCGGGGTTCCGGGCAAGGAAATCGGCGAATTTTTAATCGGAGCTTTGTTTTTGATAGTCGGTTTGATTTTGTTTAATCTCGGCTCCGAAACTTCGATGATGGCGATTGCTGAAAAAATCGGAAACTATATTACAAGAAAAAAGAAATTAATCTTACTGATTGTGGTCGGCTTTATTATTGGCTTTCTTGCAACGATTGCCGAGCCCAACCTTTGGGTTTTAGCAAAACAATTTCCTGCTATTCCCTTTCAGGTTTTGCTTGTTGCCTCCGCCATCGGTGTCGGTATCTTTTTGGTTGTGACGCTACTAAGAATCACTTTTCAAATGCGTTTTTCAACTTTAATCCTTCTCGGTTATGGCTTGGTGCTTGTTTTCGCAATATTGTCTCCGAGCGAATTCCTTCCTGCAGCTTTTGATTTCGGCTGGGTTATTACCGGACCGTTAACTGTCCCCTTTATTATGGCTTTGGGCCTCGGAATTGCAAGCGCAAGAAGCGATAAAGCTTCCGCAGACGATAGCTTCGGCCTTGTCGGTCTCATTGCTTTAGGGCCGACGCTTGCGATTTTACTTTTGGGTAATTTCTATCCCGCAATTTATGAGGGTAGTGCCTCTGATTCGACTTTGGGTGGTTATTTATTAAGTTTTATATTAGAAGTCGCGATTGCGATTCTACCCTTTATAATCTTTTTTGTTATTTTTCAAATTATAGCATTTAAACTGAAGAAAAAAAGGGTTTTAAGAATCAGCATCGGCTTTATCTTTACTTATATCGGTTTGGTTTTATTTCTTGCCGGGGCCAATGCTGGCTTTCTTTCCATCGGAACTCACTTAGGAAAGAAGATTGCAGGCATGGAAATAACCTGGCTTTTGCTTCCAATCGGGATGATATTCGGATTTACAATTGCGGTTGCGGAACCGGCGGTAGGTGTCTTAACCAAACAAGTTGAAGAAGTAACCGCAGGTACTTTACCGCGGAAAGTTATGAATGCGGCCTTATCCATTGGTGTTGCTTTTGCAGTAGGTCTTGCTTGTTTAAGGATTTTAACGGGAATCCCAATTTGGTATATCCTCCTGCCTTGTTACTTACTTATATTTATTCTTTCGTTCATTGTTCCGAAAAACTTTACCCCGATTGCCTTTGACTCCGGCGCTTCCGTATCGGGTGTCATGTCTTCAAGTTTTTTGATTCCGTTTGCGAATGCTGCTGCGGAAAAAATCGGAGCAAATGTCTTAACTGACGCTTTTGGTTTACTTGCTTTTGTTGCGATGGCACCAATCTTGATTGTACAAATCTTAGGATTGATTTATAAGTTAAAGAGCAAAAAACCTGTGGCTGTCGAGGGAGAAGATAGTATTATCGAACTTAGCGAGGTGCAAAATGAAACTGTTGATAACAATAGTTGACCGAAATCATTCGGATAAGTTTGTAAACATTTTAAACAAGGTGCCGCGTTTTCAAGGTATTAGCCTCGGAAAAGGGACGGCAACTTCGGATATTCTCGATTATTTGGGAATCGGTGAGACCGGCAAAGATGTTGTTTGGTGTGTTGTAGAAGATGAGGATGTAGAAGGAATATTTGCTGAGTTTTCTAAATACAAAGAATTTACCCAGATGGGCGCTGTTGCTTTTACACTCTCGATTGCCAATATCGGTAAAAAGTTCTATAATCTAATCAAAGCCTTGGAGGTTAAAGATGACTAATTATAAATTGATTGTTACTATTTGTAATCACGGTTATGCTGATGATATTATGAGCGTTGCGAAAAAAGCAGGGGCCAGAGGCGGAACGGTAATGCGCGGAAGAAGTACCGCAATTCATGAGGAAACAAAATTCTTCGGAATTACCATTCACCCGGAAAAAGATTTGATTTTAATTGTTACCACAAAAGATGGTTGTGTTCCGATTATGGATGCAATCAATAAAGCTCATGGAGTTGGGAAAGAAGCGCATGCTTTATCCTTCTCGATCCCGATTGATGATGCAATTGGCTTCAACTTCTAGTTGAGGCTTTTTCTTGTAAACGATAATTATGCTTACTTGTTTAGAAAAATCTATTGATTATTGGAAGCAATTTTTATGAAAACTTCAAAAAATATAATAATTACTACTCTTATATTGTTTTTGCTTGATTTTATTTTAACTTTATATTTTTTAAACAATTCAAGTTATGTGAGTGAAGGAAATCCACTTGTTTACACTGATTATGGATACATTGTTTTAGTGATAAATTTGGTTTACATGATAACTATAGTATTTCTTTCTAAAATAATTGAAAAGTATAAAACAGTTATTCTGAAATCAAAAGGAACACTTGATTATATAAAACAACTTTACAAAAGTAATCATATTAGTTTTATTTTCGTTTCTCTTGCTTTCTCTTTTGTAAATGCAACGCTTGTATCAAGGCTAGTCGTTGTAGTTGATTGGGTTATTTTCGGAATTTATGAGAATACTTTTTATAGCACAACCTATTTTAAAATTCGTGATTTTATGCCGTTTGGAAGGTATGATATATTGATTGGAGTTCTATCGTTTTTCATTTTTATTCCTATTTGGTATCGGTTAGAATTCAAAAAGTCTATTACTTTAGTTTAATTTATCTTGATTTAAAAGATTTACTATGAAATATTACTCATAGGTACGAATTAAATTAAAATGATTTTTTAGAACAAAGGGTTTGAGATATGTTGTCAAGCCTTTTTTGTATGATTCTTTGCAAATGGAAAATAATAGAAATATGAAGAAGCAGTTGATTTTAAATTACCCTAATTTAATTCTGGCAATTATAAATCTTATCGCCATATTCTTTGGTATCTTTTATATTAGAAACGGATTTTTTGATTATGATTTCTTCACTATCATAATATTTGTCGGTATGGCTTGGTTGGCGCCCGTAGCTGATAAATTACTTCGTTTAAAATTTAGTGCTTTAATCCTTTGCTTCTATTACATTTTTTTAATCCTTGCACTTTTTTTCGGACGAATTCTTTCCTTTTATTATTATTTTTCTTGGTACCGGAGTTTTATCCATTTTCTTGGGGGCGTTTTTTCTTCATTGCTCGGAATCTATTTAATTGTCCGTTTGGATAATATCGGGTTTTTAAAATTTTCAGTTGTAATGAGTTATGCCTTGTTTTTCTCTGGGTTTTTAACCTCACTATGGACAATTATATCAGGCCTAATTTCTGAATTCTTTGGAACTCCGCAGCTTGATCTTAACAGAAGAATTGCAATGGGTTTAATGGGAGCAATTTTCTCTTCGATTTTATTGATTCTTGATTATCTGATTTATCATAGCAAATATTTAGAAAAGCTGCTTCGAAAAATCTAATCATGTTTTTTGCTTAAATTTCATATGGTAATTTTAGGTTTGCTTTGGTATAATTGTTTTGAAAGATTTTATGGTGAAAGCATGATTAAAGAAAAGTTTGTTGATTTCATAAAGGGAGTAATTATCGGGATTGCGAATATTATGCCGGGCTTTAGCGGTGGTATTATGGCGGTTTCTTTTAATGCTTATGACCGGATTATTTTTGCTGCGAGCAATTTTTTTTCAAAACCATTAAAAGTGATTAAAGATGTTTGGACACTGGCTTTGGGAGGCGCAGTCGGAATAATTCTTGCTTTACTTGGGATTTCTTATTTACTTGAGAATTTCCCAATTCCAACAATTATGCTTTTTGTCGGTTTGATTGTCGGCTCAATTCCAACAATCTTTGAGAAAGTAAAAGCTAAAAGTTATAAAGCAAGCCAAATTATTGTTTTTTTCTTAGGGATCATATTTATTGTCGGCATTCCGCTTTTTGCTAGGGAAAAAACGATGATTGTAAAAGAGATTGACCTTGGGTTAATCATCACGCTCTTTTTCCTCGGTATTATCGCTGCCGCAACCATGGTTATTCCCGGTGTCAGCGGTTCACTGATTCTGCTTGCTTTCGGATATTATATTTATATCGTAAATTTAATTAAAGACTTTTTAAAAGCAACTGTTTCTATGAATAAAGAAGTTTTTTTAAGTAACTTTTTTCCGATTTTTGCTTTAGGTTTGGGAATTGTTCTCGGTGTCGTTGTGCTTTCGAAATTGATTGCGAAGTTAATTAAAAAAACTCCGAAGCTTGTTTATTCCGCAATCCTGGGGATGATTTGTGCAAGCCCGTTTTCGATTATCTATCAGCTTTTTAATCCTAAGAGTCCGGATACGCTTCACTATCGGGAAATTTTACAAAAAAACATAGTTTGGAATTTGATTATCGGTGTTGTGTTTTTGGCTCTTGGAGTAATCCTTGCGGATTTTATGAGTAAGTTTGAAAAGCATCATCCGACGAAAACAAAGTTAAAATAAAAAGTTGCTGACATATGTCAACAACTAGGCAGCCATTAGGCTGTTTTTTATTTTCTTAATGGTTTTAAGGCTTTTGCCCAAGCGAGCAGTTGATCAAGCATTAGGTTAACGGTATCTTTTTGGACCGCTTGCGGTTTAAAGACACTCATGTTTTCAAAATCGTGGAAAAGTGAGAATGCCGGATGTGTCCGCACATGGGCAATCTGTAACTCCGAAAGAATTGCTCTAAGATGTTCGGTTGCTCTCGCACCGCCTAGGGATCCATAACTGACGATGCCGGCAGCTTTGTTATTCCAGTGTTCTTTAGCTGAATCGAGTGCGTTTTTTAAGACTGCGGTAATGCTATGATTGTATTCTTGAACGATGAAAACAAATCCATCCAATTCCGCAAGTTTCTCATTCCATTTTACAATCTCCTTATTATTTCCTGCTTCTCCAAGAAACGGAAGTTTATAGTTGCGGAGGTCAACGATTTCGTATTCCGCATCCTTGCGTTCATTGGCGATTTCCAAAACCCAGTTACCGACAGAAGGACTGAGCCTACCTTCTCTGGTACTTCCTAAAATGATACCGATTTTCAGTTTTTGATCACTCATATCTATTACTCCTTATTAATTCCTAAGTATTTTTTGCACTATGTATAATAATTATAGCAAATAAATTTACATTAGTGTGGTTTATGCATTCTTATTTTATTTTTTACATAAAATCTAAATTTATGATATAATATATAAAATCAAAATTTAGAAAAGGTGAAATATGACAGAAGAAAGAATTATCATGAACCTTGTTTTAGATATATATTCGCTTCTTATCTTGGCTGTTGTGTTTTTTTCTTCGCTAAAGCAAAGATTCGATAAATCTATCTCCAAAAAAATCTATCAAAGGATGCTTTTTGTTGTTTTTTTTATGTTAATAGCGGATGCCTTAAGCAATTTTGACGGGAAGGCTCATAGTTATTATTTGTTCTTTAACAGAATCGGGAATTTTTTTGTTTTCTTTTTTGGACCTGTTATTCCGATCCTTTGGATTTTCTACATTGCTTATGAATTTTTATTTAGCACTTCCAAAATTAAAAAACTTAAAAAAGTGCTTTTTATTATCTTTACAATTAACACTTTACTTCTAATCATAACACAATTTACGGGTTGGTTTTATTATATCGACAGCGAAAACTTTTACCATCGCGGTCCTTTATTTTTATTTTTTCATGCTCTGAATGCAGGCTTAGTATTTTTTTCGGTTTACTTAATATTTACAAGAAGACGTTTGTATAAAAACTATGTTTATTCTTTGCTTGTTTATGCAGCTATTCCGGTTGCGGGTTTCATTCTGCAGATTTTATTTTACGGATATTCGGTCGGTGTAAATAGCTTGATTTTATCTTTATTTGTTGCCTTTATTTATACGCAAATGCAAGATTTAGACACAGACTTTCTCACGGGAGTGGGAAACAGGCGGAAACTGGATCAATGTTTAAGGAGAAGAGTACAGGCTAACAAACCCTTTTCCGCAATCCTCCTCGACTTTGATAATTTTAAACATATCAATGATAATTTTGGTCATGAAGCGGGGGATTTGGCTTTAAAAAAGGCAGCCCAAATTTTACAGGCAAGCGCGAATGAATTTGATACAATCGCCCGTTACGGAGGGGATGAGTTTTGTATCATTACCGCTATCAATAATCGCGAGAGTTTGAAAGAATATGTGAAGCAGATTAGGTCAGGTTTTCAAGAATACAATTCAAGGGAGGATACAATTCAGCCTTTGGAATTAAGTATCGGTTATTTAACTTACTCACCGAATGATGAAGAAACGCTGGCAGAGTTTTTAAATAAATTAGACCAGAAAATGTATAAAGATAAATTTCAGAGAAAAGTGAGATAAGATATTGCATCTGAAACGATAATAATGTATGATTAAATGGTAAATTTTTGCTGGTAGTAGGAGGATTTATGGTAGTAAAATTAAACAAAGTTTCAAAAACTTATCAAAATGGTGTAAAGGCCTTAAATAATCTTTCTTTTGAGGTCCGAGAAGGTGAAATTTTTGGACTCTTAGGCCCTAATGGGAGCGGAAAGACCACTTCGATCAACTGTCTTTTGGGACTCTTAAAATATGAATCCGGAAAAATAGAAATTTTTTCGGAACCGATGTCGCCCGAAAGATATGATTTAAAAGCAGAGATTGGTTTTGTTCCTCAACAAGTGGCGGTTTTTAATGAGTTAACGGTTTATGAAAATATAGATTATTTTTGCGGGCTTTATGTAAAAGAGAAGGAAAAAAGAAAAAAGCTAGTAGAAGAAGCGCTTGAATTTGTTTCTTTAGAAGATTATCGAAATTTTTATCCACGTAAGCTTTCCGGAGGTTTATTGAGAAGACTCAACATTGCTTGTGGAATTGCTCATAAACCGCGTTTGATTATCTTTGATGAACCGACGGTTGCCGTTGATCCGCAAACTCGGAATAAAATCTTAGAAGGAATCGTCAGATTAAACAAAGAAGGGTCAACTATAATCTACACCAGTCATTATATGGAAGAAGTTGAACAAATCTGCGATTATATCGTGATTATGGATAAAGGCGAGGTTGTAGCTCACGGTAGCAACGAAGAATTGAAGGACAGCATTCGCCATGGGGAAACAATCGAAGTTCAGATTTTAGAACCAAAGGATGAGTATCTGGAGTTATTTAAAGCAATCCCGAATGTTTATCAAGTTTTTTATAAAGATGAGATGCTCATTATCAAAAGTGAAAAAGGGAGAACGAATATCCCCAATGTCTTAGAAATCATCAATCAACATGAAATAAAATACGGTTTGCTTTTTTCCGAACTTCCGACCTTAAATGATGTCTTTTTAGAAATCACGGGGAAGGAGTTGCGGGACTGATGCAACATTTTGCCGTTCGCTTAAAAGTGATTCTCAGAAGTAAGGCCAATCTGTTTTGGACTTTTCTCTACCCATTGCTGCTCGGACTCTTTTTTCAAATGGGTTTTGGAAATCTAAATTCGCGGCCTTCGCTTAATTCCGTATATGTTTTTCTAGCCAGTGATAAAAGCGATGCCCATCTTTTGGAAACGATGGAAATTGCGGAATATTCTGACGGAAAAAAAGTCTTTCTTGTAAATTCGGAATATACTTCCACAGAACTGGAAACTAAACTTCAGGAAGAAAAGATTACGGGTTACATTTATTTTGAAAACGAGGAAATAATTTATCGACTTCGTCAAAACGGCTTACCGGAGACGATTATAAAAACCTTTTTGGACGAATACCTGCAAACTGTAAGCATCCACTTAGAAATCCAAACTTTAGATCCGGGAATAAAAGAACAGGTTTTTGCAGACTTTTTGAAAAACAAAACTTATTTGGAAGAAATATCTACCGGAACCAATCCGAATCATAATGCTTTTGTCATTTATTTTTATGCTTTAATTGCCATGAGTTGCATGTTCGGTTCTTTTTGGGGAGTTGATTTGGTTAACGATATCCAAGCCGACAATTCTTATAAAGCAGTTAGAATGGCAATTGCGCCGACTTCAAAAATGAAATTGATAATTATTTATTTTTTGGCGTCGCTTACGGTACATTTTAGCGGAAACTTAGTTTTGATTGCCTTTTTAAAACTGGTTCTTCAAGTTGAGTTTGCGAACAATCTCCTTTTAATAATTCTCACAACCTTTATCGGCTGTATTGGAGGAATTGCCTTAGGGGCTCTCCTTTCCAGTTATTCAAAGGCTTCTTACGGAAAGAAAAACCTAATGATGGTTGGAGTTTCGCTCTTATTAAGCGCGCTCTCCGGTTTAATGTTTATTTCGGTAAAATATTGGGTTGAAACTAATTTGCCGTTTTTATCCTATATTAACCCTGCGGGGTTGGTTACCGACTCTTTCTATCGTCTTTATTATTTTTCCGATTTGAAACATTATTTTATTGACCTGTGCTTATTATTAACACTATCAATTTTGATGCTCTTTGGTAGCATCATAAAAATGCGAGGTGTCAAATATGATAGTGTTTAAGCTTTATTGGAAAATATTTTTAAAGAATATTACAAGTGTAATTATTTACTTTGGAATCTTTATTCTTATCACTCTGATTACGATGCAAAGCAATACCGGCGATCAGTTTAGTTTTCAGATTGTAAAAACGGAGGTTGCTTTTGTTGATGAGGATAATACGGATTTAACCAGGGGCTTAAAGGACTATCTGGAAAAATATGTGACTTTTAAGAACATCGATAAAGATAAAGTCGAGGATGCGCTTTTCTATCAAGATATCAGTATGTATATTGAAATCCCGGCTGGTTATACGGAATCATTGACGGAAGAAGAAAGTTTAACGATAAAAACCAGATCAATCCCAACTGCGGCCGGGACGCAGATTATAAAGCGTGCGCTTAATAAATATTCCCACCTGGCCTTTGTTTATTTAAATAATGATCTGCAAACAGATAATCTTGTTTCCACGCTTCAAGAAAAACTTGATCAAGAAGCAAAAATCGATCATTTAGATATGGAGAAAAAAGATTATTCGCAATCTCAATATTTTTATAATTATATGGCTTATGTCGTTATTGCCTTGGTAATTTCGGTTATCAGTTCGATAATGCTCGCCTTTAAACCCTTAGAAATTAAACGGCGGAACTTACTTTCTTCAATCTCCAACCGGAAATTTAATTTGATCCTCTTTTTTAGTAATTTCTTGCTTGGAATCACATTTTTAGGTTTCTTAATTGTTCTAAGCATGATTCTTTATCCTAGCCAAATGTTAACCAAAAACGGACTCTTCTTAATCCTTAATGCTTTTGTTTTTAGTCTTCCGATTATTGCTTTGGCTTATTTGATTGTGACGCTCTTTGATTCAAGAAATGTCATCAACGCTTTAGGAACAGTCTTTTCATTAGGGTTTTCCTTTATTACAGGTGTCTTTATTCCCCAGTTTTTGCTTGATGAGAAGATCTTGTTATTTGCAAGAATCATCCCGAGTTTTTATTATGTACAAAATAATGATCGGATTATTAATCTTAGTGATTTTAACTTTCAAAGTCTAAAAGGAATTTTTAATAATTTCTTGATTCAAATTGCTTTTGCTTTCATTTTTGTTGTAATTACGATTTTTATTGCGAAGAAAAGACAAACCCAAGAAAGTTAAAGAATAAGCATGATTTCTGTAATATTCCTAAAAAGAGGTATAATATAGGCGAGGTGATTAAATATGTCAGCAAACAAGGTCGAATTTTCTTGGACGAACGAATTTCAGGGAACACTAGAAACCACCACCGGAGTTCTAAATCTAGGCACAGAACAAGGTGAATTTAAACCTTATCAGCTTTTGTTCGGCTCCCTCGGTGGCTGTTTTTACAGTACTTTTTTAGGGATTGTAAAAAAGAAGAGGTTGGAGTTTAGCGGCGCCAGAATGGAGATCTCCGGCAGAAAGAGAGAAAAGGTTCCGACAACTTTGGAACATGTATTGATTAGGTTGACTTTGATGAATCCTAGTAACGAAGCACAGTTTTTAAGATCAGCCGAACTTGCGGGAGAGTATTGTTCAATCCATAAGACGATAGCTCAAGTTGCGGATATTGATTTAGAAGTAAATTTTGAATACAATTAAGAAGAAAAAGCCAAGGATGATTGATTGAACTGATACATGTCAAGTAGACAGTAATAAAAATAAAAATATTTAAGCTATTAATGCTTGTTTTCGATATTCTATCGGAGGCAAGCATTTTAATTTACCTTGTAATCGCTTATGATTATA
>DUTX01000081.1 GCA_012841865.1 Acholeplasmataceae bacterium
TATAATCATAAGCGATTACAAGGTAAATTAAAATGCTTGCCTCCGATAGAATATCGAAAACAAGCATTAATAGCTTAAATATTTTTATTTTTATTACTGTCTACTTGACATGTATCAGTTCAATCAAAGTAGCTTTAAAATTTTGTTTTTTATGACAACAACATCTTATCGGTTAACTCCAAATCATCCAAAGCGCCAAACTTCTTCAACAGATCCTCTAATGTAAGTTTTTGCTTTTCTTCACCAGAAACATCTAAAACAATTCTACCATTATTAAGCATTAATAATCTATTCCCATATTTTAAGGCATCACGCATATTATGAGTAATCATTAGGGTTGTGAGTTTGTTTTCAGTAACTATTTTGTTTGTTAGTTCTAAAACAATTTTTGCGGTTTTCGGGTCTAATGCTGCCGTATGTTCATCCAAAAGCAAAAGTTTGGGTTTATCTAGTGTCGCCATTAGTAGTGTTACAGCCTGCCTTTGCCCTCCGGAAAGTAATCCAATTTTATTGTTTAAACGGGTTTCTAAACCAAGATTTAATGTCGCTAGTTTTTCTTTAAAAAGTTCACTCAGATTTTTATTAAATCCCCATTTTAAACCTTTCTTTTTTGCTCTTCTCGTAGCTAAAGCAAGATTTTCTTCAAGCGACATATTTGCTGCAGTTCCGGAAAGAGGATCTTGAAATACAATCCCGATATATTTTGACCGTTTATAATCTTTCAAATTAGTAACATCTTCCTGATCGATAAAAACCTGGCCTTCATCCGGAGTTACAGTTCCCGAAATTACATTTAAAAGCGTAGTTTTTCCGCTACCATTGCCGCCGATTACAGTTACAAATTCTCCTTCGTTTATTTCTAAGGAAATATTATCCAAAGCTACTTTTAAATCTTCAGGATTTAAATCCTTATTAAAGATTTTAGTTAAACTCTTAACCTTAAGCATGATTTGTCACTTCCTTTTTTCTAGTAAACCAAGCTTTTCTAATCAAAGGCAAAGCTAAAATAACAGCAATAAGGATTGCTTGGAGAAGCTTGAGGTCATTTGGATCCATTCCAAGCGCAATCGCAATAGCGACTAAAGCTTGATAGATAATACTTCCCAAGATAACAGAAATCAACCAATTCTTAAAACTTCTTTTTCCAAAAATTACTTCACCAATGATGATTGAAGCAAGACCGATAACGATTGTTCCTTTTCCGATATCCATATTAGCAAATTTATTACTTTGTGCATGCAAAGCTCCACTCATAGCTATCAAAGCATTGGCAATCGCTAGACCAAGAATAATCATTACATGGGTATTGATACCTTGAGCCCTTGCCATTTTTTGATTCATTCCTGTTGCTCTGATTGACATCCCGATTTCTGTTCCAAAGAACCAATAGAGAATGAAAAAGAAAATCACAACAATGATCAAGGTGGTAATTGTGTTTGCGAAAAAAGGATTATTGATCATCTTTCTGAAGAAAGAATAAATCGTATCTGCTTGGGTAAAAATAGCTGCTTTCCCCATTATTCTTAAATTGATTGTATAAAGTCCCGTCATACTTATGATTCCAGCTAAAATTGCAGGAATTTTTAATTTCGTATGGAGAATTCCGGTAATCATACCTGCAAGAAAACCACCAACTAATGCAATTAAAGTTGAAACTAACGGGTTCATTCCGCTTTCAATCAAAGATATAGTAATCGCACTACCTAAAGTGATTGTACCTTCTGCCGTTAAATCCGCTAAATCAAGCACACGAAAAGAAATAAAAATACCCAAGGTCATTAAAGACCAAATCAATCCAAGTTGGATACCATCTTGGATAATATACCTAATGCTTTCTAACCAATCCATAAATATCTACTCCAAGATCCGACTCGCTCTTTCAAGCAAAGCCTCAGGAATTGAAATTCCGATTTCATCTAATTGTTTTTTATTAATCACCAAATCATATTCAGACAAACCTACGGAAGGAATATCTTTTGGGTTGATGCCGTCTTTTAGTATTTTAACCGCCATTTCGGCTGTTAATCTACCCAATTCATAATAGTTTACCCCATATGTAATCGTACCGCCGGCATCAACAACATTAGGTTCACCTACAATGGCCGGAATCTTTTTTTCGTTTATTATATCTTTAATAACTCCCATTGCTCCGGCGATTGCATTATCAGTCGGAATATAGAAAGCATCTACCTGCAATGCTAGTTGATTCGCAACCGGTTGCAAATCATTAATTGTCTGGATTGTTTTTACAAAAACTTCTAAACCTGCTTTTTCAGCTTCTTCTTTCGCAACATTAGCCTGTAATTCCGAATTAGGTTCGCTTCCAGTATAAATAATGCCAAGTTTGGTAGCATTCGGAAGCATTTCCTTCACCAAAGAAATTTGTTCTTTAATCGGATTCATATCATTAGTTCCGGTAACATTTCCGCCCGGAGCTTCATTACTCTTAATCAATTTCGCATCAACAGGATCGGTTACAGCAGTAAAGAGAATCGGGGTGTTTTTACCTTGATCCTTTGCTTCATTAACAACTGCGCTTGCTGCAGGGGTTGCAATAGCTAAAATCAAATCAGATTTCCTAACCAATTCTTTAGCTTGCAAAGACATAGTCGGAGCGTCCGTTTGCGGGTTTAAAATCGTAATATTAATATTTTCGCCCTGAACATAACCTGCTTCTTCAAGCACATCAATAAAGCCTTGCCGGGCTTCAGTTAAAGCATTATGTTCAACATATTGTAA
>DUTX01000082.1 GCA_012841865.1 Acholeplasmataceae bacterium
ATTTTTTGGCCGGGATTGGCATATAAACTCACATTATGAAGAACTGTTCTTTCGGGTTCATATCCGAAATTTACATTTTTAAAGACAACATTACCTTTGACTTGAGTAAGTTTGAAACTACCGTCCGCTAATGGTTCTTTCCAAGCCCAAACTCCGGTTTTTTCATTTGTTTCTATGAGTTCATTAAATTCGTTAAATGTGGCATAGGTGAGAGTTACAGTCCCAGTATCGGGATCGGGTTGTTTATCCAGAATTTCAAAGGTTCTTTCCGCACCGGCCAGAGCCATAATAATGGCATTGAATTGTTGGGATATTTGGGTGATTGGTCTTGAGAACTTTCGAGAGAATTCCAAGAAGGCAGCAAGCTGACCTAAAGAAAGCCTTACAATATTAAAGATTGAAATAATTCCGCCGATGGCTGCGGTTAAAGCATAGGTGAAATAACCGATATTACCTGTAATCGGCATTAAGATATTGGCATAAGTATTAGCTTTGGTTGTTGCCTCACTTAGATAATCATTAATCTCATCAAAACCGGATTTGGCTTTTTCTTCATAACAAAACACTTTTACAACCTTTTGGCCTTCGACCATTTCTTCGATATAACCATTCATCTTTCCGATGGCTTGTTGCTGTTTAATAAAGTTTGTGGCGCTTTTTGAACCAAGTTTGCGGGCAATGATTACCATTGTAATGATCATCGCGATTACAATTACTGTTAAAAGCGGACTCAAAAGCAACATTGATACAAAGATACCGATAATCGTTACAGTTGAAACGATTAATTGGGGAATGCTTTGGGAGATCATTTGTCTTAAGGTATCGATGTCATTTGTAAAGCGACTCATTAGTTCGCCGTGGGTATGACTGTCAAAAAAACGAATTGGGAGTTTCTGCATATGTTCGAAAACTTGATTTCTTAATTTCATCATTACTCCCTGAGAGATATTAACCATCAATCGATTGGTAATATAAACGGCAATCACTCCAATGATAAAGATTCCGCCCATAATTGCAAACCCGAATGCCATCGGTGCAAAATCAAAGTTTTGATTACCGATATTGGGTTCGATATATTTATCGATTAGGATGGAAATAAAATAGGTACCGGCAATATTAGCAAGTGAGCTGATTGCGATTGTAAATAAAACAATAATGAATTGGATTTTGTAATATTTAAAAATATAGGAAAGGAGACGCCGAAAGGTTTTACCGGCATTTTTTGCTCTTCTTTTACTATACATTCTTCTCTGCATTGCCTGTGCCTCCTTTTAGTTGTGAATAGTAGATTTCTTGGTAGATTTTATTGTTTTGTAAGAGTTCAGCAGGTGAGCCGATGCCGTTGATTTCACCTTCGTCTAAGACGATAATTTTATCAGCATTTTCAACCGAAGATATTCTTTGAGCAATAATTATCTTCGTAACATCGGCTAATTCATTTTTCAGTGCATCTCTGATTAGGGCTTCGGTCTTGGTGTCGACTGCGCTTGTGGAATCGTCTAAAATCAAAATTTTTGGCCTCTTTAGTAAGGCTCTTGCAATCGTGAGCCTTTGTTTTTGACCGCCAGAAACATTGATGCCGCCTTGGCCGAGATCGTGCTCGTATTTTCCCGGCGCCTCCATAATGAAATCATGCGCTTGTGCAAGTTTGGAGGCGTTGATTATTTCTTCCATTGTGGCATTTTCATCGCCCCAACGGAGGTTTTCTTGAATCGTTCCGCTGAAGAGAACATTCTTTTGTAATACCATAGAAACATTGTTTCTGAGTGCACTTAAATCGTATCTCCGGACATCGATACCGCCGACTAAAACTTCACCCGAAGTTACATCATATAATCTTGGAATCAGTTGTACAAGCGTTGATTTTGCGGAACCGGTTGAACCGATAATGCCAACCGTTTCTCCGGAGTTTATTTTTAGATTTATTTTCTTTAAGTTTGGATTTTCTAGATTTTTGGAATAACTGAAATAGACATCTTTGAATTCGATCGAACCATCTTTTACTTCATCAACCGGGGTTTCCGGATTGACTATCTCAACTTGCTCTTCTAATACCTCCAAGATTCTTTGGGTGCTGGCTCTGGCCATTGTAACCATAACCATCACCATCGAAATCATCATCAGATTCATCAAAATCTGCATTGTATAGGAGAGAAAGCTCATCAGTTGCCCGGTTTCCATCATTTCCGAAATTATCAATTTACCCCCAAACCAGGCAATCGCAATCATACAAGCATTGATGGTAAGCTGTAAGATCGGATTTGCTAAGATCATAATCTTTTGTGCGTTTTTTGAATTTTCAAAAAGATCATTAGTAGCTTTTTTAAACTTTTCGATTTCATAATCTTCTCTGACAAATGCTTTTACAACCCTAATCCCGATAAGGTTTTCTTGTATAGAGGCATTCAGGCGATCGTATTTTTTAAACATTTTCATAAATAAAGGAAAAGCTTTTCTGATAATAAAGTAAAGCGATAGACTCAATACGGGGATAGCAATAATATAGATAAGGGCAAGAGCCGGATTGATGGTAAGCGCCATAATGGTGGCTCCGATTATCATTAAGGGAGCTCTTGTAAATATACGAATTACCATTTGAAAGGATTGCTGAGTCATAGTGACATCGGCTGTCATTCTGGTAATCAGTGAAGCCGTTGAAAATCTGTCAATGTTTTCGAAGGAATAGTCTTGGACTTTATAATACATTGCCTGTCTTAAGTTTTTAGCAAACCCGGCGCTTGCAATTGCGCCTGTTCTTCCTGCGAGTACGCCAAAGATTAAAGCGAAGATTGCGAAAACTATTACCAAACTTCCATAGAGGATAATCACCGAAAGCTCGCCGGTGCCGTTGTTCCCTTTAATGCCGTCATCAACTATTTTCGCGATTAAAAAAGGAATTGCTACTTCAAAAACAACTTCTAAAAAAATGAAAAAGAGCGTCAGGAAGGTTTCCTTTTTATAACCTTTAATATATCTACCTATTTTTAAAATCATTTCTTCCTCCTAGTTTTCTAAATTGCTTTGAATTTTTTTCAAAATCATTTCCAATATTTCGATTTCTTGCTCGGAGAGATTTTCTCGCATTTTTGCTTCAATCATTAAGTTGTTTAGTTGAGCGTCTTCATGGATTGCTCTCCCCGCCGGGGTAAGTTCGATTCTTTTCAGTCTAGCATCATTAGGGACTTGGCTTCGGATAATGAATCCGGTTTTCTCCATATTCTTAATGATGTTGCTAACCGAAGATTTCCTAATATTTAAGAAATCTTCAATGTCTTTTTGAAAGATTGCTTCTTCATTTTTTAAAGCAAGAAAACGGATAATTCTTCCTTGTTGGGGAGTAATTCCGTATTTTGCCATTTTGAGCCTAATGCTTCGATACATCTCTTTTACAAGCCTATGTAAGCAATCAGATATTTTAAATTCTTTCTCCATAACCATCACCTTTAAAGTTAGAGTTCGAACTATTATATCAAAGTATAATGCCATTGTCAATATAAAAGCAATGCTGGTTTTGATAGATTTTTTCTGGCCTTGTTTCTTTGTTATAATGTTCACTAAGAGTCTGATTTTATACAAGGAACTCTCTTCGTTTTACTGAAGTGTTTTTTGGAAAGAACGCATCTTCAGTTGCATATATTGTAAAGAGGTGAAAAAATGATACTAATTCATGTTATCGCTCCCGGGGAAACTTTATACCAAATCTCTCAACGCTATCAGGTTCCGCTAGAGCGAATCGTTGAAGATAATGGTCTGACTGATCCCAATCAGCTTTTGGTTGGGCAAGCTTTAATAATCAGAAAGGAAAACTCAACTTACACCGTGCAAAGTGGCGATACGCTTTCTGAGATTGCAGCTCGTTTTGGAATTTCTGTTGAAGCACTTTACCAAGCCAATAATTTAACGAGCACCAGTGTGATTTTTCCAGGAGATGTTTTAAAAATTGTTTATGAGGATATTGAAAAAAAAGAGATTGAGATAAACGGTTATGTTTATCCGGAAGCAGAAGCGGAAGTGCTTGAACCGATGTTGCCACAACTCACATATTTAAGTATTTTTGCTTATCCTGTGAGAAGCGACGGCAGTTTGGAAGAAATTGCCGATGAGAGATTAATTGAACTGGCCCGAAAGAACAGGGTTGCTCCGATGATGGTTATAGCCAATATCACTAACGGCAGTTTTGACAGCGACATTGCCCACAGCCTCTTAACCGACGAAGCAGTTCAGGAAAGATTGATTGAGAATATCTTTAATGTTTTAAGAAGCAAAAATTACTTTGGTTTGGATGTCGACCTTGAATATTTATATCCCGATGACCGTGAAGCTTATAACCGCTTTTTAAGACGAATGGCTGGTTTATTACATCAAGAAGGTTATATTTTAACCACCGCAATCGCTCCAAAAACGAGCGGCGAACAGGAAGGTTTGTTATACGAAGCTCATGATTATCCGGTTCATGGCGAAGTTGTAGACCATGTCATTTTGATGACCTATGAATGGGGTTATCTTTGGAGTGAAGCGATGCCGGTTGCTCCCATCGATAAGGTTGAAGAAGTCATCAGCTATGCGGTCACGGTCATACCCCCGGAGCGGATTTTAATGGGGGTTCCGAATTATGGTTATGACTTTAATGTTCCGCGGATTGAAGAAGTTCCAGCAACGCTCATTACCAATTATGAAGCAATTGAAATAGCAAAAAAGCATTTGGGTAGAATCGAGTTTGATGAAGAGGCAATGTCACCATTTTTCCAGTATCATGAAAATGGGCAGCTTCGGGAAGTTCACTTTGAGGATGCAAGAAGTATCAGAGCAAAGATTTTCTTGATGCGAGAATATGATTTGGGAGGATTAAGTTTTTGGACCCTGATGAATTATTTCCGGCCGGCTTGGCTACTAATCGCCAACTATTTAAAGGTAAGAAAAGTAATATAAAAAACCGAGCAATAATGCTCGGCGGAAGTGTCGTTAAGACACTTTTTTATTTTTCGTTTTCTTCGGTTTTTTTTGTGAATTTACCTTTAATTTTATCAATTAAAGCAGATATTTTATCCCATTTTTTAATCATTAGGCGACTTAAGATAAAGAAAAGAGCAATGTAGGCAACAATGACTAATATCCCCCACCAACCAAATTCGGGTATCTTATCCGCAAAATAGACCATGACAATGGTTGGAATTGTTCTGGTAACGATGAGCATAAAGATAAAGAAGCGCCAACTCATCGGAGTGATTCCTGCAATTATACATAATATATCATCCGGAAAACCAGGGAGCAACAACATCGTAAAGATAGCTGCTTGTTCTCTTCCCTTCGCAACCTTCAAATAATGATTGACGGTTTTTTCACCTAGAACCCATTCAACCGCTTTCTTTCCAAAAAGTTTTCCAAAAGCAAAGGATGTTAATGAACCTAAATAAACACCAATTGTCGTAAGTGTAAAAACTTCAAAAGGTTCAAAAAGCAGCAAGCCCGCAAAGATTGTCGGAAGATTTGATATCGGAATAATTGTGGTTTGTAAGAAGTGTAAAAAGACATAAAAGGCCCGAGAATAACTGCCATATTGTAACAAAAATTCTTTTGTAGATTCGGCCGATTTAAATTTCTTGTTAAGTCCGAACCCAAAGTATAAGCTCAAAATTATTCCGATAAGAACAAGTATGATGGATAGAACAATAATAGATCTTCTAATTCTAGTTCTTTTCTCTGTATTTTCATTCATATTTTGCTTTCCATTCTGATATAGTAACTTAATTCTATACTTTTCGGATATCTTTGTCAAATAAAAAAACTAAATGCTTCTTTTTTCCAAAATCTCTAAATTCTCGGAAGTAAAACAATAATTAATTAGCATAAATATGTCAATTCAAAGCATTATTTAAACAAGCATTTATATTGTTTGTAATAAGAGAAAGAATATTAAAGGAAAATATAATTTAGAATAATAATATCTAATTTGATTTATGTTAATATTTAATGGTATAATAATTATGTAAAGACTATCCGACTGAAGAAAGGAAATATATATGAAATTTAAAGATTATCCTTACGAGCGTCCCAATCTGGAGACTATTAAAAAGGAATTTACGGATGCGATTCGGATTCTAAAAGAAGCCCGTTTTGCAGAAGAACAAATTGCTGCGGTTGAGAGAATCAATCAAGTGCGAAATAATTTTCAAACGATGGCAGTGCTCTGCAATATTCGGGCTGAAATTGATACTACTGATGAATTTTATGATGCTGAACAAAACTTCTTTGATGAAAATAGACCATTATATGCAGACTATGTGAATGAGTATTCGAGAGCCTTATACGAGAGTCCTTTTAAGAAGGAATTGACGGAAAAATTCGGCAATCAACTTTTCGCATTAATTGAAGCTAATCTAAAGAGTTTCAGTTCGGAAATTATCGAAGATTTGCAGGAAGAAAACAAACTTGTTTCCGAATATCGTCGGCTGGCAGCGAGCGCCAAAATCCCTTTTGATGGGAAAATTAATAACCTCTCACAAATGGGGCCTTATCATATTTCCTCTGACCGAAACATCAGACGCGAAGCCGAAAAAGCAACAATGGGATTTTTTGCGGAAAACGAAGCTAAGTTTGATGAAATTTATGATAAACTTGTTAAGGTCAGAACGAGGATGGCCAAAAAACTAGGTTTTGAAAATTATATTCCAATGGGATATTTAAGGCTCGGCCGAACCGATTATGATGCAGAAATGGTCGCTACTTACCGAAACCAAGTCGCAAGAGATTTGGTTCCTGTCGCCAAAGAGATTATTGAAGCCAAAGGAAAACGCCTTGGAATAAAGGATCTAAAAAGTTATGATCTCGGCATTGATTTTGCTTCCGGAAATCCAAAGCCTGTTGGTGACCGTGATTATTTGGTTGAGTCTGCTTTAAAAATGTATACGGAAATGAGTAAGGAAACCGGCGAATTTTTTAAGTTTATGGTCGACCATGAACTGATGGACTTGGAAGCCAAAAAAGGGAAAGCCGGTGGAGGGTTTTGTACATATATTGCTGCTTACCGTTCCCCTTTCATTTTTTCAAACTTTAACGGTACCAGCGTCGATGTCGTTGTTTTGACCCATGAAGCCGGGCATGCCTTTCAAGTTTACTGCAGCCGTGATTATGAGGTCCCGGAATATGTTTGGCCTACTTTAGAAGCCTGTGAGGTTCACTCGATGAGTATGGAATTTTTTGCCTGGCCTTGGATGGAACTCTTCTTCGGAAATGATGCCGACCGTTACCGCTATCTTCACTTAGCCGGAACCATTACTTTTATTCCTTACGGTGTTTTAGTCGATCATTTCCAGCATGAAGTTTATGCTAATCCTGAAATGACGCCTGCGGAAAGAAAAGCAACCTGGCGGCGTTTAGAAAAACTATATTTACCTTATAAAGTTTATGAAAATGAATTCTTGGAAAAGGGAAATTTCTGGTTACGACAATCACATATCTTTTCAACTGCTTTCTATTATATTGATTATACACTTGCTCAAGTTGCTGCCCAGCAATATTGGATTAAAGATCAAAAAAATCATCAAGAAGCTTGGGAGAGTTATTTACGTTTATGTAAAGAAGGCGGAAGCAAATCCTTCTTAGAACTTTTGGAAGTTGCCGGTCTTGATAATCCTTTTTTAGACGGAACAGTCAAGAAAGTTGCGGACAAAGTACGAGAATTCTTGGACGGATTCGATCAATCAAAATTGGTTTAAAGAAGGCTATTCAGTTCATAATAAAGAGTGTTAATGATGAAATTTCCTAAGGAAAAAGTATTAATAATGCAAGAAATAAACGATTGCCTTGCCTGCGATGATTTCTTTGGAATCTTTAAATTAAAAGATAAAATATTAGAAAGTTCGGATCAGCTAGAGAGAAAAATATTTGATGACTTACTTTTTGCGACATTTGTGATTGGTAATTTTGACGATGTAGTTTTGATTGCTTCCGAACTAAAGAGAAAAGGTATTGAAACATATCCAACACTTTATTATACGCTTCTAGCTCTAATCGCAAACGAAGATCTTTTTCAGGCTGTTTCGATAATCAAAAACAGCAAGATTTTGAATAATCCGGAAATTAAATCACTCTATCAGGAAGACGGAGCCAATTATTCAAATTTACTCGCTTATGCTGAGCGTTATCCGAATTTTTCGCTCTTGCTTTTAATGGTAAACTATGTTAACGGAATTATTCGGGAAATCAACGGAACAAAAGACATCAATCGGGATTATTTGCTTTTTCGCTTTTTCGATTTGATCAACCTTATTTATGAACTGGGCTATCCTCTCAAGATTATTCAGGAATTAAGTTCCGTTATGAAGGTTATTTTTAATCTTAGCCTTTAAAAAGAGGATGGGGATTGTAAAAAGAGGGTAAATCTGGTATAATATTTTAGTTAGAAAAAATTAAATGGTATAAAGGAGAAAAAACATGAACGTAAATATTGAGAAGATTCCCGGAAGTAAGGTTGTAATCAAAGTCGATATCACTTCCGAAGAGTTTAAAGAGTATTACGAAGAAGCATTTACAAAAGTATTAGAAACTGCTGAAGTGAAAGGATTTAGAAAAGGCAAAGTTCCGCGTTCTATCTATTTACAACGTTTTGGTGAAGGCAAGATTTACCAAGAAGCAATAGATAACGCTTTGAATAAAACTTATTTTAAAATTCTTGATGAAAAGAATATTCAAGCACTTGCAAACCCCGAAATCGACATCGATTTTGAAAAAATGGATGCCGATAAGAGCTTGTCCTATACGGCTACCGTTTATGTCTATCCTGAAATTGAATTAGGCGATTATTTCGGAGTTGAAGTTGAAAAAGAAAGTACGGAAGTGACTGAAGAAGAAATTCAAAAAAGAATCGATGCCGACTTAAGCAGCAAAGCTGATTTGGAACTTGTAGAAGAGGGCACCTTGGAAAAAGGTCATACCGCCGTCTTTGATTTTGAGGGTTTTAAAGATGATGTTCCTTTTGAAGGCGGAAAAGCCGAAAATTACACTTTAGAAATCGGTTCCGGCAGATTCATCCCCGGTTTTGAAGAACAAATGGTTGGGATGAAACCGAACGAAGAAAAGGAAATTGAAGTTACTTTTCCGGAAGATTATCATGCGGAAGAGTTAAAGGGCCAAAAAGCTATATTTAAGGTTAAACTTCACGAAATCAAACAAAAGGTTCTTCCAGAATTTAATGACGAGTTCGTAACAACATTAAATCTTGAAAACGTAAAAACGGTTGAAGAATATAAAGATTATCTTAGAGAGAGCCTTGCAACCGAAAAGAAAGCAGCAAGCGATAATAAGTTTGAATACGATTTGTTACAAAAGGTTTGTGATGCAGCAAAAGTTGAAATTCCTGAACTTCTCATTGACCAAAGAAAAGAAAGCATGCTGAGACAGGAAGAAAACCGCGCCAAACCTTATAACATCAGTTTTGAACAACTCCTTGCTTATCAAGGTATGACTCTTGACCAATACAAAGAACAAATAACCGAACCTGCTCGTCAGGATGTGTTAAGAGAACTTGTTTTAAATAAGATTATTGAAGTTGAAAAGATCACGCTTGAAGAAGAAGATTTCCAGAAAGGATATCAGAATTTAGCGGAAATGTATAATCAGGATCCCGAAACTATCGAACAACAGATTCCGAGGGACCGGGTTGCTTATCATTTCTTGTTAGAGAAAACAATTAACCTAATAAAAGAAAAAGCAATAATTAAGTAAAGATTTAGGTTTTTAGATATAATAGATTTACTTATGATAGATATCATTGAAAAAGAGGTGAAATAAATGGCGAAAGAAAAAAAATTGCGAGTTTGTTCTTTTTGTGGTCTCCCCGAAAGCACGGATCGGCGTATCATTGAAGGCGACAATGCTTTCATCTGTGACTTTTGTGTTGATGTCTGCTACCAGATGTTCGACTTGAGCACCCACTACGAAGAAGACTCGATAAGTCTTCCTAAGACAGAGTTCACCATGGACTTAACACCTCGTGTGATTTATGAGAAACTTTGTGAATATGTAATCGGACAGGAACATGCTAAGAAAATCTTGTCCGTTGCTGTTTACAATCATTATAAACGCGTCCAAAATAATTTGTTTGAAGACGCGGAGGTGGAAATTGAGAAAAGCAATATTTTGCTTCTCGGGATGACCGGAAGCGGAAAGACGCTTCTGGCAAGAACACTTGCGAATATTTTGAATGTCCCCTTTGCGATTGCGGATGCGACCACGCTCACACAAGCGGGTTATGTCGGGGAAGATGTTGAAAATGTGCTCTTAAGGCTCTTACAAGCTGCGGATTATGATGTTGACCTTGCTCAAAAGGGAATCATCTATATCGATGAATTTGATAAACTCGGTAGAAAAAGCGACAATCCTTCCATCACCCGGGATGTCTCCGGGGAAGGTGTTCAACAGGCACTATTAAAAATTCTTGAAGGAACCGTTGCTAATGTTCCGCCGGGCGGAGGCAGGAAACATCCGCATCAGGAATTTATTCCTTTTGATACGTCCAATGTCCTTTTCATCTGCGGTGGTTCGTTTGAAGGAATTACGGAGATTGTAAAAAGCAGAATCGGTAAGAAAGCTATTGGTTTTAATTCGAACACCGAAAAGGTAGACGAAAGCGAACTTTATAAACAAGTAGCCCATGAGGATATTCAAAAATATGGTTTGATTCCCGAACTCGTCGGCAGACTTCCCATTATCGCTAGTTTAGATATTTTGGATGTCGATGCGCTCATTCGGATTATGAAAGAACCTAAGAATGCTATTATCAAACAATATCAGCGGATGTTGAAAATGGACGGAGTAAAACTCGAGTTTGAAGAAGAAGCGATTGCGGAAATCGCTCGTAGAGCTCATAAACAAAAAACGGGAGCCCGAGGCTTACGCTCAATTCTTGAGAATATCATGCTTGATGTTATGTATCATGTTCCCGATGAAAAAGACACTTATAAATGTATCATTACTAAAGAAGTAGTTACAACAAAGGCGGATGCGAAAATAATTAAGAAAAAATCAAAAACGGCATAAGGCGAATATGAAGATAAAACAAGATTATGTGAGCGATCAATTTCATCAGGTCTATTTTACTTTCTCCGCTCAGGAGATGAATCAGATTTTTGTTGATGTAATGGCGACTCATAATATCTCAGAAAAAGAAGTAAAGAAACAAAAGAAATATCTTCTCGAACTGGTGATGGAGAAAATTGAGGACGGAATCATTGATGAGGAAATTTCTCGGCTTGATGTGGTTCCGGTTTACGGACGTAAATTCCGCTATTTAACTCGCATCTCCAGAAACAATCCTTTGCTTGTTATCTGTCAGTTCTGCATCTTACCGCCTGATTTACAACTTAAGTTTCCGACCAAGATTCCGAAAGAAATCTTCAAAGTTTCCCATGCGCCTGATGTCGTCAGAGGGTTTGTCCGCCAAATCCTCATTCAAAACGGTGAATATGAATATAAAATTGGGGAGGTTGCGAAAAAGGGAAGCATTGTAAAATATGATATCGCTTATACCCGTAAGGATTATGTTATCAGCGAAATCGAAGGTCAGGAAATAAATTTGAACGATATCGAACAACCTGAATGCGCTCTATTTTTGAATGCCAAGGTTGGCGATGAGATTATTCTCGATGAAGATAATTCGGTTACTGTGATTGCTAAGGTTAAGGAAATTAGAAACTTAACGGTCAAAAGATTAACCAATAATATTGTCATTAAACTCAACTTCTTAAATACGAAGACGGTGAACGAATTTAATCAAAAGATTACCGATATTCTAAATTTCTCGGCTACAATAATTATCCTGCTGAATTACCTTGCGGAATTTGTCTTACAAACCGGAAATATTCGCTTTGACGATTACGTTTTAAATTTCTTTTTAGAAATGGATGATGCTCCGAAGAGCAAAAAAGAGCGCGATAGTTTTCTTGAGGATCTAAAGAGAGATCTTGTTAAAGAATATATCATTTGGGTTATCAACCTTAATCATTCTCATATTGACTCGATTTTTATGCATAAAATTGTTGAAGAGTATGAGTTTGATAAGATTCTCTTTAATAACCCGATGCGGATTGATGGCTATCAGGATTTTATTAACCGTCATACTTATGAAGTTCGGGTTCTACAATATTGTATTGATCACAACATAATAGATTATATAAATTAAGGAGGTGAAGATTATGTTTTCAAACCAAACAGTCGTTTCCGCAACCCTGCCGGCAATGGCGATCCGAGGGCGAGTTCCTTTACCCAACAATGAAATTCGGATTGATGTTGGAAGAAAGGAAAGTATTTTGGCTTTAAAAGAAGCCGTAGAGGGAAACAAGTATATTGCCCTTTTTGTTCAACTTGACCATAATATTGATAATCCTGGTCCGAAAAATGTCAGCAAAAACGGAATCATTGCTAAGATTATTTATAACATGGAAGGTCAATCAGTCCATAAAGTAAAACTCTTAGGCATCGTTCGTTGTAAGTTGGTTGAATTTGTGGAAACAGACCCGTTTTGGAACGCTTCTATCATCACCCTTCCGATTGAAAATGACGACCTCGATAAAGAGTTGGCTTATGTCAGACTTTTAATTGAAGAATTACAATCCGGTTCTAAATCTTTGTTTGAGGGAAATGCGGAGCTGGCAAGTGTTATTTCTCAAGGCGTAACCGCTGACAAACTGACCGATGTTTTAGCTTATAATCTACCACTTGATTTAAATTCAAAAATGAAGTATCTGAAAACACCGAATGTCGGTGTGAGACTTCGTTATATGCTTGAAGATTTAAAGCGAGAAAAATATATCAGAGATTTAGAAACTGATATCGAAAATGAAGTTAGAAAATCGATTAACGAAAGTCAGAAAGAATACTACCTTCGAGAAAAAATGAAGGTCATTCAAGACGAATTAGGCGATCGGGTTAAGAAAGATTCCGAAATTGAGGAAATGAAGAAGAAGATTTTGGCTTCGAAAATGCCAAAAACAATGGAAGAAAAAGCATTACATGAGCTTAACCGTTATTCATCGCTCAGTAATTCAAGTGGCGAAAGTGCGATTATTAAAACATACCTCGATTTTGTTATTTCGCTCCCTTGGTATAAGGAATCCAAGGAAACCAATGATATTGTAAAAGCGAAAGACCAACTGGATAAGGACCATTATGGTTTGGATGTTGTTAAGGATCGAATCTTGGAATACTTGGCCGTCCGGATTATGACCAAGAAAAACCCGCAAGCCATTCTTTGTTTTGTCGGACCCCCGGGCGTTGGAAAGACCTCGCTTGCACGCTCAATTGCTGCTTCCTTAAACAAACAATTTGTTAAGCAATCGCTCGGTGGAATTAAAGATGAAGCTGAAATCAGAGGCCATCGTCGCACATATCTCGGAGCTTTACCGGGAAGAATCCTCCAAGGAATGAAACGTGCTGCCGTTGTAAACCCTGTATTTTTGCTTGATGAAATTGATAAGCTTTCAAGCGACTATAAAGGCGATCCCGCGAGCGCGATGCTTGAGGTTTTGGATGCTGAACAAAACAGATATTTCAGCGACCATTATCTCGAAGAACCTTATGATTTATCAAAAGTATTCTTTATCTGCACTGCTAATTACCTGGAGAATATACCGGTTGCCTTGCGTGACCGTTTAGAAATTGTTCAGTTAAGCAGTTATACAGAATTTGAAAAGTTTGAGATTGCGAAACGCCATCTCATTAAAAAGCAACTTATGAACCACGGACTTGATGAAAAACGATTCGGTCTTTCTGACGATGCTCTCTGGATGATTATCCGAAACTATACTAAAGAAGCAGGTGTCCGTGATCTGGAAAGAAAAATCGGAACCTTAATCAGAAGAGCTATCAAGACAATTCTGATGGAAAAGGTTGAAAACGTTGAAGTTAACGAAAAAAATCTTAACGAATGGCTCGGCCGACCGAAATATACTTTCAATCGGATTGATAATATTGATAAAATCGGGGTTGCTACCGGACTTGCATATACGGCCTACGGCGGTGATACGCTCCAGGTTGAAGTCACTTATTTCAAGGGTGGTGGCAAGCTGGTTCTGACCGGAAAACTCGGTGACGTAATGAAAGAGTCTGCGCAAGCGGCTTTGAGTTATGTTAAAGCGAATGCGGAGAAATTCAATATTGATCCGAAAATATTTAAGAACAACGATATCCATATCCATGTTCCTGAAGGCGCTGTTCCAAAAGACGGACCTTCAGCCGGAATCACAATCGCAACTGCATTAATTTCTGCCCTTTCGCATCGACTTGTAAAACATGATGTCGGAATGACTGGTGAGATTACGCTTAGAGGAAGAGTGCTTCCGATTGGCGGAATTCGCGAAAAAGCAATTGCCGCCCATCGTAGCGGTTTGATTAAAATTTTGATTCCGAAAGAAAATCTTAAAGATGTTGAAGATATTCCGGAAAGCGTTCGGAAGGAACTAGAAATTGTTTCGATTGAAACAATTGATGATGTTGTTGGAAACATCTTAGTCTAAACAACAAACATTCGTTTCTTTTATAGAAGCGAATGTTTTCGTTTTCTATTAAAAAGGATTGCATTTTTCGCTTTCATAATGTATAATTATAAATGAAAAAAGAACAAACACCGGTCATATATGCGAACGACCGAAGATGAAAGAGGAGAAAATGGGTAAATTAGAAGAACTCATCATTTCGTTGCCGGATGTAACAAAGTTAAAAGATTTTAATGTCTATCCGGATTCAATCAATCAATTCGAAGATTCTTGGGTTTTTATGCTTAAGGAGGAAGCAGCCGATTATATTGTTGCTACCGGAAATGCAGCAAAATTCTTTTTAGGAAAAGATTTTCATTCTAATAGCGTCAGCTATGTGGTAGCTGAGTTAAATCACGAGAATGCGAAAACGTTAAGAAAACTTTTTCCATTTACAGCACCAACTGCAGTCTTGGATTCGGATAGGACTTTCGGAGTCGGGGATCGCTTAGGCATTGCTTGTCCTGGGCATATCCGGGTCTTTAAAGACTATGACGCTCGTCCGATTTTTGCTCAACAGTCAATACGCGAATTAAAACTAACCAATCGAACTTATGCGAATGTTTTGGATGCCGTAACTTTTTCTGTTTTTAGGGATGGCTACAAATTGGGATTTGGAGCCGACGGCGATCATTTAAAAACTCCGGAAGAAATTGATTATGCTTTAGATAACGGTTATACAATGATTACGCTCGATTTAAGCGAACATATTCGCGGAGGAAATGGTTGGGAAAGGATCGAACTTCCCGAAGAACTGAAAAATCGTTATTTAAATTGTGGTTTTACGGTTGAAGGGGAGAAAATCGTATATGATGTAGATGAGCTGAAAAAATGTTTTCATATTTATGGAGAAGCTCTAAAATTCGCTGTTAAAATATATTTTGAATATATTTTCAAGTCGGAAAGAAAAATTAATTTTGAAGTATCTATTGATGAAACATCAACTCCGACTACACCGGCTCAACATTATTTTGTTGCGAATGAATTAAACTTGGCCGAAGTACAGCTTGATACACTCGCACCGAGATTTTGTGGCGAATTCCAAAAAGGAATTGATTATATCGGTGATATTGAACAATTTGAAAAAGAACTGAAGACTCATGCAGCAATTGCAAGACACTTCGGATATCGTTTAAGCATTCATTCAGGTTCAGATAAATTTTCAATTTTTGAACTGATTGGAAAATATACCGAAGGAAAATTCCATGTTAAGACGGCTGGAACGAACTGGCTGGAAGCTATGCGAGTTGTTGCATTGAAGGATCCTCTTCTATATAGAGAAATCCATGCTTTTGCTTTAGAAAAGTTTGATGAAGCAAAGCGTTTCTATTATGTTACAACCGATTTAAATCGGATTCCGAAACTTGAAGAAGTGAAAGATTCTGATTTACCATTATATTTTGAAAATAATGATGCCAGACAATTAATTCATATAACTTATGGTTTTATTTTAAACGCTAAGAATGAAGACGACAGTTTCCGTTTTAAAGACCGCCTTTATGCTTTTTGGCGGAAACATGAAGATACATATTCAGATATGATAAACCGGCATATAGGTAGACACCTTAAACTTCTTTATGCCGGAAAAGAAAACTTGGGAGGAAAGTGAAATGAAATTTAGAGAAAATGCGAAATACGCAATTGTTGTTCCTTCGAGTATGGGAGTCAGAATTACTCCTGTCAATCGACTGCCTGTGCACATCAGTAATCTCTTTCATATGCAAGCAACAAGCGCAGAAACCAATGTTATCAGTATCTCGGCAGCTTTGGGTCTTCCCGTTAAGGTCTTAACTACTTTTGTAAAGGGAAGTCCGGTTGCACAATTTATTAAAAACGATTTAAAACGTCGTCATATTGACTATGAAGGACCTGAAGTAAATCAAGGCGGGCCCTGGGGCTATCGCCATCAGTTTAATATTGCGGATAGTGGTTATGGCCTGAGAGGACCACGAGTTCATAATGACCGTGCCGGCGAAGTTGGAAGGACACTCAATATTAAAGATTTTGATTTAGATCGGATATTTAAAGAAGAAGGAGTTAAACTAATTCATATCTCCGGTCTTGTTTCGGCTTTATCAAGCGAGACCGGAAAATTTTGTCTTGAACTAGCGCGTGCAGCTAAGCGCGAAGGGACAAGAATTTCATTCGACCTTAATTACAGGGCAACATTCTGGAAAAATCGTGAAGATGAACTTTATCCGATTTTTAAAGAAATAGCCAGCATTTCTGATATTTTAATCGGAAACGAAGAAGATTTCCAACTGGCTTTAGGAATTGAAGGTCCAGAAGCAGGCGGTAAAAATATTTCAGAAAAAATCGAAAGCTTTAAAGCGATGATTACGAATGTAAAAAAGGTTTATCCTAACACTCAAGTTTTCGCAAACACGCTTCGCGAAGTCGCCTCCGCAAACGAACACTTCTGGGGGGCGATTCTCCTTGCCGGAACGGAATGGACGGTTATTGAACCGCGTTTGATTCAAGTCTTGGATAGAATCGGCGGCGGAGATGGATTTGTTGGTGGTTTACTTTATGGATTGTTAAGAGAATGGCAACCGGAAAAGGCTATCCAATTTGCTTGGGCTAGCGGTGCATTTGTTGCTACCTTGCTTGATGATTTCGGTTTGCCCGCAGATGAAGAACAAATTTGGAGTATTTGGGAAGGAAACGCCCGCGTAAAAAGATAAAGTAAGAAAAGGAGAATTTTATGAGAAAAGCTGAAATTGGTCTCTATGGTTTGGCCGTAATGGGTGAAAACCTGGTTATGAATATGCTTTCCAAAGGTTTCACCGTTTCCGTTTCTTCAAGAAACCCAAAATCTGTGGAAAGATTTGCGGAGGGAAGAGGCAAAGGTCTAAATATTATCCCTGCTTATAATCTGGAAGATTTTGTTGCTTCCTTAGAAAAACCACGCAAAATTATGTTAATGATTAAGGCCGGAAGTCCGGTCGATGAAATGATAGAAAAACTGATTCCGCTTCTTGACGAAGGAGACATCATCATTGACGGCGGAAACTCTAATTTTCATGATTCAATCAGAAGAACAAAATATGTTGAAAGCAAAGGTTTGCTCTTTATCGGTACCGGTGTATCCGGCGGAGAAGAAGGAGCGCTTAAAGGACCTTCGATTATGCCCGGAGGCTCAGTTGCTGCTTGGGAGCATGTCAAACCTGTGTTACAAGCAATAGCTGCTGAAGTCGAAGATGGTTCTAAATGTTGTGATTGGATTGGAGCTGACGGTGCCGGACATTTTGTTAAGATGGTTCATAACGGCATCGAGTACGGTGACATTCAGTTAATTTGCGAGACATATCAAATTATGCGCGATATGATGAAGATGAGCGCAGATGAGATGGCTTATGTCTTTAGCGAATGGAATAAAACAGAACTCGACAGTTATTTAATCGAAATCACTGCCGATATCTTAGCTTATAAAGACGAAGATGGAAAGCCTTTGGTCGATAAGATTCTGGATACTGCCGGCCAAAAAGGTACCGGCAAATGGACGGGAATCACTTCGATGGAAGAAGGAGTGCCTTTAACATTAATTGCGGAAGCGGTTTATGCACGCTGCCTTTCCGCAATCAAAGCTGAACGCGTCCAGGCTTCAAAAATCTATCCTAAAACACCTGTAACTTTCAATCAAGAAAAACAAGCTTTCTTGGAAGATTTAAGAAAAGCACTCTACGCTGCAAAGATAATTTCTTATGCGCAAGGGTTTGCTTTAATGAAAGAAGCAGCAAGCACCTATAATTGGGATTTGAATTATGGCGGAATTGCCTTAATGTGGCGGGGAGGCTGTATTATTCGTTCGGTCTTCCTGGATAAGATTAAAACCGCATTCGATAAGAATCCCGAATTAAGAAACCTCTTGCTTGATCCTTATTTTATCGAAACGATGAAAGGATTAACAGAAAGCTGGCGTAAAGTTGTTGTAGCTGCGATGCAAAACGGAATTCCTATTCCTGCACTTGCTTCTGCACTGAATTATTTTGACGGTTATACCTGTGAATCATTACCGGCTAATCTCTTGCAAGCCCAAAGAGATTATTTCGGCGCTCATACTTATGAAAGAATTGACAGACAGCGGGGCGAATTCTTCCATACAAATTGGACAGGTCATGGAGGCAAAACATCCTCGACGACCTATAATGTTTGATGGTGTTAATAATGAAATTACCGATTAAACCAAATCTAGAGGGAAAAGTAGTCGTCATTACCGGTGGGGCCGGAGTGCTTTGTTCGCAGTTTGCGTGGGCAATTGCAGCTTGTAAAGCGAAAGTAGCTATCCTTAATCGCACCGAAGAAAAAGCGGTCAAATTAGCGGAAGAGATAAAAGCCGCCGGTTATGAAGCAATTGGTGTTCATGTCAATGTTTTAGATAAAGAAAGCATCGAAGCGGCTCATAAGATTGTTTTAGAGCATTACGGAAAATGCGATATTTTAATCAATGGTGCCGGAGGGAACAATCCGAAAGCGACAACTGATGATGAGTATTTCAATCGCGAAAAATACGGACAACCGAATCATAAAAGTTTCTTTGATTTGGATCCACAGGGTTTTGAATTTGTTTTCGGTTTAAATATGACCGGTACTTTACTACCTACACAAATTTTTGCCCGGGATATGATCGACAAACCGGGTTCCGTAATCTTAAATATCAGCTCGATGAATGCTTATACACCGCTCACAAAAATTCCTGCCTATAGTGCAGCAAAAGCCGCAGTTTCGAATTTTACTCAGTGGCTTGCGGTTCATTTTGCTAAACACGGTATCAGAGTGAATGCGATTGCTCCGGGTTTCTTTTCAACCGCCCAAAATGCTGCCCTCCTTTGGAATGAAGACGGAACTCCGACTCCGCGTACACATAAGATTTTAAGCAATACCCCGATGGGTCGTTTTGGAAAACCAGAAGAATTAATCGGAACCGTTCTTTGGCTCCTTGATAATCAAAGTTCCGGTTTTGTAACTGGGGTGATTGTTCCGGTTGATGGTGGTTTTTCTGCCTATTCAGGAGTTTAAGAATGACAATCTTATTGAAAGAAAAAAATATAAACGGTCTTAGTGAACAAGAAATTAAAGCGGCTGTTGAACGCTCGCTTGCAGGAAGAAATTTAAAAAAGGTTCTCTTGGTCGGTCCGGATATTACCAGATTTCATTCCAATGCCGGTTTTATAATCAATTGTTATTATCATCTTTTAAAAGATAAAGTGGAAGTTGAAATTATGCCCGCTCTTGGTACCCATGAGCCGATGACTGAGGCTGAGTGTCAAGAAATGTACGGGGATATTCCCTATGAAAAATTCCTCGTTCATAATTGGCGAAAAGATATTAAAAAAATTGGAACAATTCCGGTTTCCTTTATTAACGAGATAACCGAAGGTCTTTGGGATAAAGGTTTGGACTGCGAAGTAAATAAAAGAATAGTTTCTGAAAGTTATGATTTGGTCATCTCCGTCGGTCAGGTTGTTCCTCATGAAGTTATCGGAATGGCCAATCATGCCAAGAATCTCTTTGTGGGTTGCGGTGGCAAAGACACTATTAATAAAACCCATATGATCGGTGCCGTTTACGGAATGGAAAGAATGATGGGTAAAGACCATACTCCTGTTCGGAAAATCCTTGATTATTGTTGGGAGAAATTCATTGATAAGAGGAAGTATCTTTTCGTTCTTACCGTAACGACTGCACCTAAAGGTAAGATTCATACTCATGGTTTATTTATCGGCCATGAGAGAAATGTTCTTGAAGAAGCAATTAAGCTCTCCCAAGAAAAGAATATTGATTTTGTTGACCGAGGTATTAAGAAATGTTTGGTCTATTTAGATTCGAAAGAGTTTCGAAGCACTTGGCTTGGAAACAAAGCGATTTATCGAACCAGAATGGCGATTCAGGACGGGGGCGAGTTAATTGTTCTGGCTCCGGGCGTGACGAAATTCGGAGAAGATGAAAAAGTTGATGAACTTATTCGCAAATACGGGTATTGTGGGAGAATGAAGGTCTTGGAGCTTGTGAAAGAAAACCAAGATCTTGCTGAAAACCTCGGTACCGCTGCCCACCTAATTCATAGTTCTTCGGATGGAAGATTCAAGATTACTTATGCGGTTAAGAACATCACCCGGGATGAAGTTGAAGGCGTTCATTTTCAAGCAGCAGATTATGACGAAATTGCAAAGACTTATGAAATCGATAAACTTCGACCCGGTTGGAATAATGTGAAAAGCGAGGAGATTTATTTTATCCCTAATCCTGCTTTAGGATTATGGATAGATAAAAATCGCTTTTAAAATATTTTTTTCATTTTCCTTTTTTAAAGACTATAGGTTGTCCCTATAGTCTTTTCTATAATTTAGAAAAATATTGAAAATCATTTGCATTAATTAATGAAATATGTTATAATAATACCGTTATCAGAATACTACAATGGTTTGAAGAAGTGCTTATGCACTTTGGGAGGAAATATGCACGTAATA
>DUTX01000083.1 GCA_012841865.1 Acholeplasmataceae bacterium
AAATCAACTTCGGTTAAATATCTTTTTTTAATATCCAAAATGTTAATTATTCCCCAGATTGGAACCAAGGTATTTAATAAAAATGCCGCGATGCTTGTCAGATAATTAGAGATATAGTATCTTCTCCGGATATGAGTTCTAGTAATAAATAAAAAGATTACTAAGACGATCATCAAGATACATCTGAATACCAAGGCTCGATTAAAAGGCTGGATATCTTCAAAAATTTCAGCCCCGGGAACGCCAAAGTCACCGGCCATCATCACCTTATAAATATCGGTTGCTAGGCCTAATGCAAAAAAGAAGGCAAGCACGCAGGATGCTAAAACGATCCAACAAATAATTTTTTGTACTTTAATTTGGAGTTTCATAGCAGACCTCTTTAGAATGGTGTGGCTCTCTAGGATTAGAGAGCCACAACTCATATTTTTACTCTTCTTCGTTATCAAGGAAATTATTTTTGTAATATTCAAATAATTTGCCCCAAGCAATTTCTCTAACAACGATGTAAGCAGTTCCACCTAAGCCCGAATCACCGGCGCCGGTACCTTTATATCTGTTAACCAGGTCTTGAGCTGTTTTCGGCATCGGGTTGACATAGGTGTTATTCAGTTCAACATCGGAACCAAATCCGTGCATGATAACTTCAGTATAAATATTATATCTATTATTTGCCTTAGAATAGATTCCAGTTGTACTGAGAGCACCGAATTGAGAAATCAACATATCTTGACTTGCAGTTGTCGGCAGAACAGTCGGAACCATTGTGTAGAAGAGATTGTCAGAAATTGCTGGAGATACATGTTTCACAACGTCTGCAGCAATCGCTCTCGAGACAATTTCCGCACCGATTCTTCCGCCTTCAGTTGTACATTGATATTCCATTCCTTGGTTCTTTACAAATCCGACCGGAAGTGTTGAACCTAAGTATTGACGAGCATAGTTAGTGTAGTTGCCACCGGCAAGACGCCATAATTCATCAAGTGCAGCGTCTGATAATTCAGGAATTTGTTCACCCTTATAAGTAATGGTTTCACCCGATCTCCATGCATCCGGTCCATAGGACATTAAGATATTGCCTTCTTCAGAATACATGTAGTCAAACAATTTCAGGGCTGCATTTAAGGAATCGCCTTTGTTAGTTGCAGGAATACACCAACCATTAGTTTTAACCGATCTCCAGGATTCGGTAAATCTCATCCATGCGCCTTGGTCAACGTCGTTCTTAACATTAGAGCCGTCAAACCATTTCGCAACCGGATTGATAATCGGAGTCAAGTTGAATTTAGGCGCTTTTTCAAGAGTAGTTTCATCATTATTGTACAGAGTTTGGGTCTGACAATAATCATAAATCATGAAGCCTTTATTCTCTTGATACATAATTTTAAAGAAGGAATCGTTAAGAGCCTTATCAAAATCTTGCATAATTAACTTTTCTTGATATAATTCATTCAATTTGTTAATCGCTTCAGAGAACTCAAGATCGGCGCGGGCATCCCGCAAATTACCTTGTGCATCAAAATACAGATAATCATTGCGTGATTCATAGCCGCGAACTCCGAAGAGGCTTACTAAGGAGAATAAATCGCTTGTTCTGTTCAGTTTATTTTCTCTCGGGAAAATACCGGTTACTTTGTAATCGTTTTGTCCGGTTAAGGCAAAGCTGTTAGTAACTACGCAACGAAGTAATGCTACTAATTCGTCAGCATCCCAGCAAGCGTTATATCCTGTAAATAATTTTGAACGTTCATTTCCGTAATGTCCGCCATAAGCTGCATCGATATATTTACGGAACATATTAACAAGTTGAACACCGGTTGTGCTGGCATTAACATTGGTTTTCATATATTCAATGATATTGCCATAATTGGTATCATAATTCTTAGTAATTGTCTGTGTGCCTTCGCCGTTAGCTTTTAAGCTTTGAATTTCAAGCTTGCCACTCTTCGGCATATAAGGTTGATAAACTTGTTCGCCGCAGATGGCTCCGAAAGTATCACTGGACTGAGCTGAAAAATCACCTTCGCCGTCAAGCAGGATTTCTAACCAGTCAGATCTTAATAAATAATACTTTTCGATATCATCATAACCATCAAAATATGGTGCGTAGTAAATTGAACCGTTTTCGATATCACTGATAACTGAAAGATAAACAATCGGGTTGTCCTCTAAGAATTTCTTGAAATTCGGCATTTGATCAAGATATTCCGCAAGGTTAACGATTTGGCCTTTCTTTCCGTCTTCCGCAATGTCGGAAGCATTACCAACAAGAACATCAACACCCTCAAAGTTTAAGTTTTTCCAATGGTTATACTCATTTTGAACGTTGTTCGCTTGGTATACATTATTAAACTTAATCTTTAGACGATTTTCAAGTTCTTTCCAAACAGGTTTCAATTGATTGAGCGTATAGGTAACCCCATCAGCTAACTCTAAACCAGTTCCGACAATATCTTTGTCTTGGAAAGTAATGGTAGTAGCAGTACTGTTATGACCGACAGCCAGTTTCAATTCTGTTCCATCTTTATATTCGAGAACTGGTGTCTCGTCTCCATTACAAGCAGCTAAGGTTAACGTGAAAAACGAAAACAATAAAAATAAAACAATGAAATTGAATTTTTTCATTCACTTTTCTCCTTTTTTTTATATTTTTCCATGTTGCCATGTTACAACCAAGATTATTCTTTTACTCCGCCCATAGTAACGCCTTTTGCGAAATACTTTTGAATATAGGGGTAGATGATAAGGATGGGGATAATAGCACAGACAACCATCGCATAAACGATCGATGTTTCCGCATACGGATTATTGAAAATCGTATCCGCATCCGAGTCCCAAATTTTCTTCTCAAGATACTCTCTGATATAGACCTGAAGCGGCCACTCATTGGTATTTTTGATCATTGTCTTCGCCCAGAAGTAACCATTCCAACGGGAAATTCCGAAAAACAGTCCGACCGTTGCGACCGTAGACTTAGACATCGGTACATAGACCTTGGTTAAGACTTGAAATTCGGTCGCCCCGTCCACAATCGCAGCTTCTTCGATTTCCGAAGGTACCCCCTCAAAGGCATTCCTTAAGAGGACGATGTTCATTGCTGCCATTCCCATGGCAATAACAATCATCCACTTATCATCGGTTATTCCGAGATCATAAAACACCTTTTGCGTTGCTGTATAGTTCAAAAATTGGGGTACGACACCGGCAGAAAACCACATCGTAAAGACTAAGAAGAAGTTAAATTCTCTTCTAAACAACAATCTTTTTTTACTTAAAGCATAAGCTCCCAAGATCGCAACTCCTAAGGAAAAGAGCGTTCCGAAGAAGGTCAAAAACAAAGTGTTGGCATAACTTGACCAGAAACTATTATTTCTAAATACTGCCATAAAAGCATCAAATTGAATATCCTTCGGCAACAAAACAATTTGATTCGTTGCTACATAACGCTTACCGCTGATTGCGGAAGAAATCGCATAAATAAACGGATATAAACAACAGATAGCAAATACCGTTAAGAGAAAATATGCTAAGATTTTAAATATTAATTCTGATATTTCTAATTTTCTTTTCATAAGCATCTCCTCTTAATAAAGGGAAGTTTCAGTAACTTTTCTACTGATCCTATTGGCGCCGATAACCAGCAACATACTGGTAATATTATTTACCATTTCCGGCACTGTCGCCAGATTCACGTTGGCGGTTCCCTTTAAGTCAATCGCAAAGGTCGAAATAACCTGTGCGGTCGTATAGGTATTGGTATGTCTGAGTAGCAAGACGGTTTCATAACCGATTGAAAGCAAAGCTCCAATTCGGACAATTAGCATAATCACAATAGTTGAAAGCATTGCCGGTAAAACTACATAACGAAGTTGTTGCATTTTGCCGGCGCCATCCATTTGGGCGGCTTCATAATTGGTCGGGTTAATCGCAATCACCGCAGCGAAATAGACAATCGACCCGTAACCCGCGCCTTCCCAAATGCCTTGGATAATATAAACAGCTCGGAAATATTGGGCTTGATACATCACGCCTTGTTCAGCAATACTATCCGTAATCAGTCCTAAATTCAACAACAATTTCGCGACAACGCCAGGAGTAGCTCCGGGCATGTTCCCTCTTCCGGAAAGTAACATCCAGACTAAAGTTGTAATAATAACCGTCGAAATGAACTTCGGTAAATAGGTAAAGACTTGTAAAATGCTTCTATAAGCATTGGACTTAATCTCATTAAAGAACAAAGCCAAAAGAATCGGCACCGGAAAGCCAAACATTAAACCATAAGCACTTAACACAAATGTATTACGGAAGGCTCTCCAGAAATCCTCTTTGTAAGTTCCAAACATTAATGTATGAAAGTTATTAAAGCCGACAAAGTGCTGTTCAGCAACCTTATTTGTTGCCGTTAAGTTGACTTTGAAAGAGCCCAAAAGTTCATACATCGGCAAATAACGCCAACAGAAGAAAATAAAGATCATTGGAATCAGCATTAAATACAAACGCCAATCCCTTAACATCGTCCTTAAAACATATTTCCAATGATTTTTTTCGACCTCGTCCCTGACTTTCTGCTCAGGATCCATCACATAACAGCCTTGAGCTTGGTCGTAAATCAAATAATCTTCAATGCCTTTTTTATTCATATCACACCTCTGTGTCAGCGTCTCGAGTTCTTTCTTCTTCATTTATTCGCTTAAGATAAGAAATTTGATCTTCAAACAAACCGTTTTGTCTTCTCGTTATAATAATAATCAAAACTGCGAGTAGCGCGTTTAATAAATCCGTTCCGAGAAAACTAATCAATGTATCAAGAAAAGCGCTACCATAAAAGACAGCAATGATTGCCCTTCCCAGTTCAACCAAAAAATAAGCCGCTAAAACAAACAATACCGTCCAGTAACCTTTTCGAATTCGTTCTTTTCCCATCAGAAACCAGAGAAGGTTAAAAAGTATAAAAAGATTACCGAAAACATAAATGATATAATTTTCAAAAGCGGCACCGATCGCCCAACAATAGGTAAGAGCTCCGGCTACAATCGTGAATACCGACCAGGCACCCCACCGCATCATAACCAGCAAGGAGATTGCGAGAAAGAGCGAAACGCTGTATATTTCCTGAAACCAGCCGACAGCCCTAACCGCTATCACTTCAAACACAACCATGAGAATTGTAAAAAAGAAAATGTCGAAGAACCGATAAGTGTTCAAGGAAAGATGCTTGTTCATAAAACACCTTTAGACATTTAAGGTTCTACCAGTTTTTTTATCAAATAAATAAATGCTTTCGTAAGGAACGCTGAATTCTATTTTTCTTTTGATTTTCGGAGTATTATAAGGTTCTACTTTTAAAATAATATTATGTGCACCAATATTGGCATAAACATTGGCTGTGTCTCCCAAAAGCTCAGTCAATTCAACTTCTGCTTCTAAATGAACCATCTTTTCAGCGGCTACATGTCCGAGCAGAATTGATTCTGGTCTGAAACCGAATTGAATATCTTCATATTCTTTTACAACCGGAAATGTATTTAAAAGATCCAACTTTACATTGGCTTGATTGAATTGAATCCCGCTTCCAGTAACTTTTGAATCAATGAAATTCATTGGTGGTTCCCCAATGAAACCGGCAACAAAAGCGTTGCAGGGTTTAAAGTATAATTCTTCGGGTGTTCCAATTGCTTGAATATAGCCGTCCTTCATCACTACGATTCTGTCTGCCATCGTCATCGCTTCGACTTGGTCATGAGTAACATAGATCGTAGTCGAACCAACCTTCCGATGCAATTCGATAATTTCCGAACGCATAATCACCCGTTGCTTCGCATCAAGATTTGATAAAGGTTCATCCATTAAAAAGATATCAGCTTTTCTGATTATTGCTCTTCCGACCGCTACTCTTTGGCGCTGACCGCCGGACAATTCACGGGGTTTACGGTCAAGATATTCGGAAAGCCCTAAAATCTCGGCAGTATGAATGACTCTATCTTCAATATAATCCTCATCAAAGCCTCTTAATTCGAGACCAAAGGCCATGTTTTCATAAACGCTTAAATGAGGATAAAGTGCATAGGATTGGAAAACCATCGCTACACCACGTTCTCTAGGAGATAATTTATTAGCAATTCTCTCTTCGATAAGGAAGTTGCCCTCAGTAATATCTTCTAGACCCGCTATCATTCTTAAAGTAGTCGATTTACCGCATCCGGATGGACCAACCAGAACAATAAATTCTCCTTCGTTTATTTCTAAATTAAAATCATAAACGGCTTGAAACCCATTCGGATAGATCTTATTTACGTTTTCTAATTTTAACTTTGCCATAACTTCCCTCAATTAATCATTAAAATGTAAAGGTTTTCATTATTATAAAATATATAAATGCTTTTGAAAACATTAATATATTAGATTAATTTGTAATAAAGGTAAAAAAACTATATTTATTTATTGTATATAAGAATCCCCATTGTATTTTATTGTAATTATCAAAGTACTTTGACAACGTTTCAACATCGTCCGTATTTGCGTACTGCATTCGTAATTTTCTATAAACATTTTATCACAAGATTATTAATGTGTCAATATGTAAAAAAAAAATTATTGTATTTAGTATTGTTATGTTACAATACATTTGAGACCAAACCTTGTATAAATAACAAAAGTGATTTATACTCTCTAATGAAAGAAGATTCACCACATGATTCTTCACGAGAGGAGTATAAATCACATGGCTATTATAT
>DUTX01000001.1 GCA_012841865.1 Acholeplasmataceae bacterium
ACATCAGGGTTATTCTGGTTAAGTTAATCGACAGAGTCCACAATATGCGGACTTTAGACTTTCAGACCCCCGATAAACAGCAAAAGATTGCAAAAGAAACGATGGATTTATATGCGCCCCTTGCCCACCGGCTCGGTATGTATAAAATTAAAGCAGAACTCGAAGATTTAAGTTTGAAATATCTTTCCCCAGAAGAATACGAGCATATTAAAACACAAATTGAAAAAACTTCGGTTGCTCGCGATGAAGATATCCATCAGATGGAGCTAAGGATTGAAGAACTTTTAGAAACCAATAAAATTGAAAACTTTGAAATCAAAGGCAGAGTTAAGAATATCTATAGTGTATGTAAGAAGATGCGGAACAAAAACTTGGAATTCCATCAAGTTTATGATTTGATGGCACTAAGGATTTTAGTTCCGACCGTTGAAGCCTGTTATCATGTTTTGGGCCTTGTCCACAGTCAATGGACGCCGCTACCGAAACGCTTTAAAGATTATATTGCGATTCCAAAACCGAACCTTTACCAGTCACTGCATACCACAATCGTTGGGACCAACGGTAAAATCTATGAAATCCAGATTCGGACCTATGAGATGGATGAGATTGCGGAATACGGGATTGCTGCCCACTGGGCTTATAAAGAAGATAAATCCTATTCGCCGGAAAAAGAACAAAAAGAAATCGGGGCGAAACTCCGTTGGTATCGTGAACTTTTATCCTATGTAGAAATGAACGAATCTGAAGATACCGATCCCTTTGATAATATCAAAGCGGATATCTTCAGCGCGAATGTCTATGTCTTTACACCGAAAGGCGATGTTCTTGATTTTCCTGCCGACTCGACCCCGCTTGATTTTGCTTACCGGATTCATACCGAAGTTGGGAATAAAACTATCGGTTCGATTGTAAATGGCAAAATGGTACCTTTAACCTACAAACTTAAAACCGGCGATATTGTAGAAATTAAAACGAGCAAGAATGCGACCGGTCCCAATGAAGATTGGTTGAAGATTGTAAAAACAAACCATGCCCGGCATAAGATTACATCTGTAATAAATAAGCAACGGCGGGAAATGTTGACTGAAAGAGGCAAGGAAGAATTTGAGCGTGTTTGTCGGGCTGAAAACTTAGGAACGATTAAACTTGACGATAAATTAATACATAATCTATTTGAAAAATACGGAATTAATACCGTTGATGATTTTTATTTTGAAATTGGAAAAGGAACCTTTTCCGCAAAAGCTGCCGCCAACAAACTCACAGGCAAAACCGAAAAACTGGATGAAGAAGCCTTACTCAAACATTATAGTCCGGAAGAAGAAGCTAAGCGGAAAAAACGTGTTGCCAATGTTTTTGGTGTCAGCGTTGAAGGTTTAGAAAGAGCACAAGTAAAACTTGCAAATTGTTGTTACCCTGTTTATGGTGATGAAATTATCGGTTATGTAACAAAAGGCCACGGTATCGTTGTGCACCGGCTCGAATGCCATAATGTCAGAAGTTCGGCGGAAGAAAGATTTATCACAGTTTTCTGGGATGAAGACGGAGCCAAAAAGCCTTATGAAACCTTTATTTCCATCCTTTCCTTTGACAGGAAGAATATAGTTGCGGAAATGATTAATTTACTGAACTCATATCCAGTAACGATTACTTCGATTTCTTCCGGAAAGAATAAAAATGGTGACCTTTTAACCAAAGTAAAACTGACGGTCAGCAATCTAGAAATTCTGAACACTTCGATTACCAATCTCTATAAAATCAGCGATATTTATTCAGTGGAAAGAAAGATTAGATAGAAACCTCGCTTAATAGAGATTTGACTTTTATCCTTTTTCATTAAAGGTTATTGTTAGTTTCTATAAGGGGTTTCTTTTATTTTGGAGTGGAATATGAAAATTGGATTAGCAGTTAAAGAATTTAGGAACAATGACCTTGATTTCAACCTTAACCAAATCATTAAAACTGCAGAGGAATATAAAACTTCGAAGCTTGATTTTCTCTGTTTTGGAGAAGCTTTCCTGCAAGGTTTTGATGCTTTCAAGTGGAACAATGATGATTTCAAAGTTGCTGTTTCGAAAGATTCAAGTTTTATTGAATTTCTGAAAAGTGTGGCTCGAAATAACAATATTGGCCTTGCTTTTGGGTATTTAGAAGAATATCAGTCTAAGCTTTATTCCAGTTATTTAATCATAGATGATAATGGAGAAGAGATTCTAAATTACCGAAGATTTTCTCGCGGCTGGAAAGAAAGTTATGCTAATGAAAATATTTACCAAGAAGGAAAGGTAGTAGGTCATTTTAAATATAAGGGTAAAAATATTGTTGTCGGTGTCTGTGGTGATTTTTGGAATGATGAATATATTGAAAAGACCGCAAAACTAGAAAAAGATATCATTCTTTGGCCGGTATATGTAAATTATTCCCTAGATGATTGGCATAAAGAGATTACAGACTATGCCTTACAAACAACGAAGTTTGGCGAAAGAGTGTTAATGGTCAACAGTATCAGTCATAATCCAAATTCTTACGGAGGTTGTTTCGACTTTTATCAAGGAAAAATTAAAGCTAAACTTGAATTTGGTCAAAAAGACGTATTGATTATTGATATAGATTAAAGATATTATTCAATTCAATAAGGAGTTAGATATGAGAGTTGTAATTCAGCGTGTCAGCAAAGCAAGCGTAACAGTCGAAGGTAAAGTTGTTGGAAAGATCGGTCCCGGTTTTCTACTTTTGGTTGGCTTTACTCATGATGATACATCAGCGGATATTGATTATCTGGTAAAAAAGATTGTAAATATGCGAATCTTTGAAGACGAAAACGGGAAGATGAATATTTCGCTCTTACAAAAAGGCTATGAAATATTGAGCGTTTCCCAATTCACTTTATATGCACAAACTCATAACGGTAACAGACCGGGTTTTTCGGACGCAGCAAAACCTGATATCGCAACAAAACTTTATGATGAATTTAATGAGAAATTAAGAAAGCAAAATGTCCATGTAGAAACTGGCATCTTCGGTGCGATGATGGAAGTAGAATTGGTTAATGACGGACCGGTGACGATTATTATTGATTCCAAGCAAAAATAAAAAATAGGCTACCAAATTCATCAAAAATCAGGTAGCTTTTTACATTTTTAAATATAAAAATACTAAAGTAAGCGTTTTTTTCGAAACTTTTCATTGCCTTTTCATATAGTAAATGATATAATTTCATTAATAAGATTTACGGAGAT
>DUTX01000084.1 GCA_012841865.1 Acholeplasmataceae bacterium
AAGCAAGCCTTAATTTTAAGTTCTTTACTAAATTTGCTTTTTCGTCCCATATTAAAAATACTCCTAAAATAGATAATGAATTACTTTATTTTAATTCACTGTCTACTTTAAGAGTATCATAACATTACCTCAAATATAGCCTTTTTTTAATATTCACAGTTTTTCGGAGTGCGAGGGAAAGGAATAACATCACGAATATTCTCAATACCCGTTACATACATAATCAAACGTTCGAATCCAAGACCGTATCCTGCGTGTTGAGTGCCGCCATATCTTCTCAAGTCTAAATACCATTCCATTTCAGCAATCGGGACATTCATTTCTTTCATTCTTTCAATTAAGACATCAAGCCTTTCTTCTCTTTGACTGCCACCAACGAGTTCTCCGGACCCCGGAACCAAAAGGTCAACTGCGGCAACGGTTTTTCCGTCAGGGTTTAAGCGCATATAGAAGGCCTTGATATCTTTCGGCCAGTTTATAACAAAAACCGGTGATTTGAAATGGATATCGGTGAGATATTTTTCGTGTTCGGTCCCTAAATCATCGCCGAATTTTATTCTGTTTTCAAAATTATAGTCTGCTTCCTGAATGATTTTTATCGCTTCTCGGTATTCGCAAACCTGGATCTTGGAATCAACGAGAGCTTTCAGTTGCGCAATTTTCCCCGGAGCAACAAAATTATCAAAAAATTCCAGTTCTTCCCTTGCGTTTTCTAACACATAATTAATGAGATATTTAACCATATCTTCAACTAAAGCCATTATATCTTTCAAATCTGCAAAGGCTACTTCCGGTTCGATCATCCAAAATTCAGAAGCATGCCGGGGAGTGTTTGAGTTTTCCGCCCTGAATGTTGGTCCGAAAGTATAAACCTTTTTGAAGGCATGCGCAAAGATTTCGGCTTGTAATTGTCCTGACACAGTTAGGTTTGCATGTTTTTCAAAGAAATCTTGAGAATAATCGATTTCATTTTCTTTGGTTTTAGGAAGATTTTCTAAGTCCAAAGTTGTGACTTGAAACATCTCTCCTGCCCCTTCCGCATCGCTTGCGGTAATGATAGGAGAGTGGACATAAATGAAATCTCTTTTTCGGAAAAAATCATGGATTGCATAAGCAAGCAGGCTTCTGACTCTGAAAGCTGCGTTGAAAAGATTTGTTCGCGGACGCAAATGTGCAACTTTCCGTAAGAATTCCCGGGAATGACGTTTAGGTTGAATCGGATAGCTTTCAGGTGAATCACCTTCGAGTTGGACAAGAGTAGCTTTGAGTTCATAAGCTTGTTTTGCTTCGGGGGTAAGAACGAGAATGCCTTTTACAGTAAGACTACAGCCCACGCCGTATTTCGCAACATCTTCATAATTATGTAAACTCTTATCATAGACAATTTGAAGATTTGAAAGAGTCGATCCGTCGTTTAAGTTGATAAAACCGAATTGTTTTTGGTTTCGGTTAGTTCTAATCCACCCTTGTACAATAATTTCTTGGTTGGCAAATTTTTGATAATCTTCACGGATTTCTTTTAAACTGATTTTCATTTTAATACCTCCTTATAAATAAAAAAAGCCTTAAGAAAAAATCTTAAGGACGAAATTTCTCCGCGGTGCCACCTTAATTCAACATTACTGTTGCACTTAAAGGCTGTTAACGCCAGCTAACGGTTAGTTCTACTTTAATTTCTTCTAACGGCTCCGAGTGTTCTTTCTTTAAATATTAGGCCGGTTTTCCACTGTCTCCGACTCACTGAAACTAAGGGATTTAAATACTTTTCTCTTCAGCGCCTATTAAGTTTATTTTATGAAACTATCATATCATAATACATTTTTAATGTCAATTTAATCTTGAAAATCTAAGATTTCTTTCTGTTACGGCAACAACACAATCAAAGATAAAGTAGAAGATAACAGTACTTAAGATATTGAAAATTAAATGTGAATAAGCAATTGTCAGTTTTTTATTTCCGGTTATATTTTCGAGGAAACGAAAAACTTCAGAAAATGGCGTAAGGAGAATCAGAAAGACAACTCCACCGATTAAATTAAAAAGGACATTTACATATAAAGCGGCTTTAGCTTCTTTTGTAGAGGAAACGGCAACAATTAAACTGGCTATGGTTGTACCGATATTGGCTCCGAGCATGATTCCGATAGCAGATTTTAGGGGGATTGCTCCTAAAGCATAGAGGCTCTGAGAAAGGCCGATGGTTACGCTTGATGACTGGATTAAGGCACTGATAATTGTTCCCCCAATAAAACTATTAATCGGATTATGAGATAACATCAGCATCACATTTAAGAAATAAACGGAGTCGGAAATAAACCCTAGACCTTTATTCATAATATCTATTCCAAGAAATATCAGGCCAAAACCGATAGTCATGCTACCAATATTTTGAGCTTTATTATTTTTGAAGATAAGAAGAATATACCCGATTATCACGAACAAAAGACTATATTTTTCAATTTGCATAGTAAAAATGAAGGCGGTCGTCGTCGTTCCGATATTGGCTCCAATCATAACCATTAATCCTTGGGAGAGACTGAGAAGATCTGCACAAATTAACGCGACAACAATAGCAGTAACGCCCGATGAAGATTGAATCAAAGTTGTTGCTAAGATTCCGGTTATTAGTGCCCGGATTTTGCTGCCTGTGGCTTTATACAAAAGGCGTTTTAGTTTTTCATTATTAAGTTTGATTAAGGAATTACGCATCAGATTCAGACCGAATAAAAATAAGGTTAATCCTCCGACCACTAATAAAACAGAATAAATATTTTCAACCTCCTCATAATATATAATTATGAAAAAGGCTAAAAAAATATTAGATAAAGAAAAAAAGCGAGTTTGCTCGCTTAATCTAAATATACTTTTGCTCTGGTAATTTCTTGACTCATGTAAAGCGGATTGATAACATTTTTTGCGATATTATCGCAGTGGTCACTGATGCGTTCCAAATTGGACAAGATATCTGCAAAGTATACACTACCTGTGGTTGTTTCACCAGTACATATGAAAGCGAGTTGCTCGTTGCGATATTTTCTTTCCAGTTTATCGATTTCACTTTCCGCAAGAACCACTTTTTTAGCAAGCTCAATGTCGCCTGTTTTAAAACAAGTTATCGCTGCTACTACTTGTTCGTTCACTCGGTCGAGAAAATTATTTATGCTTTCTAAAAAATAAGGTAATTTTTCTACTTTCATTTCATAACGGCCTTTAAAAAACTCAACCAAGTTTACGCAATGGTCACCGATTCTTTCTAAATCATTGAGAGTATCCATTAATACCGCTTGAGTGATGGTAACCTTACCGTTTTGGTTTGAGCGAACCTTTAATAGATAATCGTGGATTATATGATTATAATAATCTACCTTTTCTTCGAAATCCAAACATTCATCATAATGGTTTTCATTTTCTTCGTTAAAATAATCTTTTGTTAGTTGAACCATTTTTAAGACAAAGTCTCCCATTTCTAGAATCCTTGCTTTTGCATTTTCTAAAGCTAGCGGAGGGGAAGTTGTTAAAAGGTCTTCGTTTAATTTTTCCTTGAGGTCAGTATAAACACTGCTTTTTACAGGTAAGACTTTTTCAACCAGTCTTTGGAAATACTTGAGTACAAGCAGGACAAGAATTGTTGTAATGCTGTTAAAGAAGATATGTGCAAAAGCGATTGTTAATTTATTGTTCGAACCTAAGAATCTTGTTTCTGTCCAATTGAAGAGATTTGTATAAGGGTTTAGGAAAATTAAGAAAATCAAAGTTCCAAAAAAATTGAATAATAAATGAAACAATGCTGCTTGCTTCGCTTCTCTGCTTCCACTGATTGAAGAAAGCAAAGCGGTAATCGTAGTTCCGATATTACAACCGAGCAAAATCGGTAATGATGCTTTCAGAGAAATTGCTCCGGTCGAGAAGATTTGTTGGAGAACGCCGATGGATGCGCTTGAAGATTGAACAAGCGCTGTTAAACCGGTTCCGACGAGGACGCCTAGTATAGGATAATTAGACAAGGAAATCATCGACGCTTCGAACCAGGGTTTATCCGCTAAAGGTTCTAGTCCTAAACTCATTAGTTCTAGTCCGACAAAAAGAGCCGCAAATCCGAAGATGGTTTGGCCAAGTTGGTTGACTTTCTTTCTTTGAAAGAAAAGCAATAGTACGGAACCGATAACAAGAATTAAAAACGAGTAGTCGGAGACATTTAAACCGATTAAAAAGGCTGTAACGGTTGTACCTATATTCGAACCCATCATCACACCAATTGCTTGCCTAAAAGTCATTAAACCAGCTGAGATTAAACCAATAACAATAACGGTTGTTGCGGAAGAGGATTGAATTAAGCAGGTCACTGCAGCGCCGGTCAGGATGCCTTTAAACAAAGTACCTGTCGCTTTCGCAATCAATGCCTTCATTCGGCTGCCCGCAAGAGCTTTTAAGGACTCACTCATCAAATTGATTCCGTATAAAAATAAACCCAATCCTCCGGCTACTATTGAGATAATAGCAAAAGTGGAATCCGGTATAAAAATCGAATTAAAGTAATGCATAAAAACTCCTTAATATATTTTTACAAAAATCGACCAGTTTCATTATATAATAATAAAGGGAGGTTGTAAAAAATAAAATGTTTTCAATGATCTTTTATTTTTCATTCTGATATAATTATTCTAACTATAGAAGTTTTTTATTCTTAAAAAAGGGGTTAAAAAAAACATATCTTTATGTTATAATTTATTTAGCAGAGGAGATGGTACAAATTGGCTTATAAGGCGCTTTACAGAACATATCGCCCCCAGAAGTTTTCTGAGGTAATCGGACAGGACCATATTGTCCGTACTTTACAGAACTCGCTTGCAAGCGGGAAGATTTCGCATGCTTACTTATTCAGCGGTCCCAGGGGAACGGGCAAGACCTCGGTTGCTCGTATTTTTGCAAAAGCTTTAAATTGTACCTCTACGGAGATAAATGAACCTTGCGGAGAATGTGTATCCTGCCGGGAGATTGCTGATAGCAATAGTCCCGATGTTGTTGAAATTGATGCTGCCAGCAACAATGGTGTAGATGAAATTCGCGATATTCGCGAAAAAGTTAAGTTTCTTCCGACTGGAGCGAAATATAAAATCTATATCATTGACGAAGTTCATATGTTAAGCCAAGGAGCTTTTAATGCGCTCTTAAAGACCTTGGAAGAACCTCCGAAACATGTAATTTTTATCTTAGCAACCACCGAACCACATAAAGTATTGCCGACGATTCTTTCACGCTGTCAAAGATTTGATTTTAAAGCATTAAACGTTAAAGAAATTTCGGATCTGATTCGTAAAGTTACAAACGAAGAAAACTTTAAAATTTCCGAAGAAGCAATCGTTGCAATCGCTGAAGGAGCGGAAGGTGGAATGCGTGATGCTTTGAGTTATCTTGATCAAGCTGCTTCTTTTACCGATGATGAGATTACAATAGATGACGTAAATAGTGTTACCGGAAACCTTAACTATGATAAGGTTATTGAAATAGCATCTTATTTTGAAGAGAAAAATATTAATCAAGCATTAAAAGCCGTCAGTGATTTGATTGTTATGGGCAAGGAAGTCAATAAAGTTGTCGGCGCTTTGTTGCAGTTTTACCGCGATGTGCTACTTTTTAAGACAATTGATACTTCAACGTTTACTAAATATATCTACGAAAAACAAGAGTTTAAAGATTTAGCCAAAAAAATTGAACCTAATAAAATCTTTTTCTATGTTGATGTTTTAAGTGATGTTCAGACCAAAATAAAAACTTCCACAACTCCTGCAATTTATCTGGATGTTGCAGTAATAAAGATGATTAACGAAGTTCAGGATACAGATTTTTCGGAAAGAATTAAACTTTTGGAAGATAAACTGGAAACGATTCGGAATCTTGATCCTGAGGATGGTTCGAAACTAAATATTATTGAAAATAAACTAACTAAGGTAACGAGCGAATTAAGTCGCCTTGAACTTCCCAATCTTGTTTCAAGAATCAATAGTATCGAAAACAATATTGAGTCTTTCCAAAATATCGAAGAAGATCTTGCAATTCTAAAAACAGAAATTGATAAATTAAAATCAAGAAAAACAGAAGACATTGATATTATTAATACTGATGGAACTGACAAACAGCTAGCTTTAATTATAGATAAAGTAAAAACACTTGAAGAAAGAATCAAAAAACTTAACTTAAAACCCAAATCTCAATCGGAAAGAAAAGTCAGCCGGAAAAAGATTAATGAAGGCCAACTGGTGTTTTATAATGATGAAGTTATTCCTTATCATGAATTAGACAAAAAGACTACTGAAGAGAGGAAGGAAGAAATAATTTCCGAACAAGAAGATATTATTATTAATGAAAAAAATGCTGAAGAAAATAATAATATCGAGCCTGATTTGGGTATCATAAAATTAAGTGATTTTGAAGATAATAAAGAAGAAAGCGAAGAGGAAGCAATTACGCCTGCCCCCGCAAAAGCTGTTTCTCTACCCACAACTGCGGAAGAAGAAATCATTGCAAACGAGAATTCGCAATTGGTGCGCCGAAAAAAACCGATTCCCGACGCAGTCGAAGATCGGCCGGTTATTCCAGAAAAGCCACAACCCGTTCTTGAGTTAGAACCCGAAATTGAAACCCAACCCGACCTAAATCCGCTTGTCGGAGTTAATGACGAGGAATATAATAGTTACAGTGTTACTGTCTTGGAAAGAATTCTCCATTCTTCTAGAAAGATGGAAGCTCGGGAAGATAAGGTCAGACTTATTAATCTTTGGAAAAGTTTGACCAAAAGATGCTCTTCAGATTTGCTCCGAGTTGCTCAAATTCTCCAAGACGGGCAAATTGTTGCTGTCGGCGAAAACGAATTTGTTTTAGTTTATCCGACTACATCGCTTTGCAATCAAGTAATGCATCCGAAATTTAAACGGCATTCTTTGCAATTGTTATATGATGTCTATGGTGATGTTTATAATTATATGGCTATTCCTGATAACATCTGGTTAGAAAAAAGAACAGAATATATTAATCAATATAATATAGGGATTAAATTTCCGAAACTGACCCCATTTGATGATCAGGGTCTTTCCGTTGATAATATTAATGATGAGATATCTCCCCTTGAGCGCTTGGTTAATGATGCCGTTAGGATTTTGGGTGAGGATATCGTAAAAATTGAATAGGAGGAAATATGAATCAGCAATTACTTAAAAAAGTTAAAAAAATGCAAGAAGAAATGATTGCCGCTCAACAAGAGATTGAAGCTACGAGTTTCTATGCCTCAAGCGGAGGTGTCGTTGATGTCGAGGTGAAAGGTACCAAAGAACTAGTAAAAGTAACTATTAAAGAGGATTTCGAAATCGAATCAAAAGAAGATTTAGAAATGCTTGGCGATATGATAGTTGCGGCGTGCAATCAAGCTTATAAAGAAATTGAAAAAGCAATCCAAGAAAAAATGGGTCAATACCAGTCATTATTGTCTGGTTTTGGCGGCTTGTTCTGATATGAAGTACCCGAAACCTTTAGAAAAATTGATTGAAAGTTTTCAATTATATCCGGGGATTGGTCCAAAAACGGCGGAAAGATTGGCGTTTTTCACCTTCCTTAATTTAAAAGATGAGGATGTAATCAACTTCAGCAACAACCTTTTACGAATTAAAACGGAACTAAAATACTGTTCGGTTTGCGGTGTAATCACCGACAGTAAAAAATGTCAGATTTGTTCTGATTTCAATCGGGAAAGGAAATTACTGGTTGTAGAAGGAACAAAGGATGTTAATGTATTTGAAAAGACCGGGCAGTATTTCGGAAGATACCATATCTTAAATGGCTTGATTTCTCCTTTAAACGGTGTCGGTCCGGATGATGTCAATATTCAAGGTCTATTAAAACGCATAGAAGACGAAAAAATCGAGGAAATAATCATTGCGACAAGCGCGACGATTGAAGGAGAAATGACTGCGCTTTATATCAAAAATCTTTTCGAAAACCGCGAAATTAAAGTATATAGAATCGGTTATGGCCTTCCTGCCGGGGGCGATATAGAATATGCAGATGAAATAACTTTGATTAAAGCACTTGAAGGGCGAAAAGAAATGTAGTATAATACGGGTGAAAGGGAGAGCAAAATGGAAAAAATTTACGAACTATTAGAGAAAGCAAATGCCTTTTCCGAAAAAGTCATAGGACCAATCATAGATAAAATTGTCCAGTTTATTTCCTCTGGCGAATACACGGCAATTGGCATTATCGGTGTATTTATAAGTCTTGTTTTCTTAATTGGAATTCTAACCTGGATTAAGAAAACACCTAAATTATTCTTTTTAGTCTTACTAGTTTTTGGTGCCTTAGTGGCGGCCGCGTTGTTGTTAAAAGGCTCCTGATTATGCTTGATCTTCTTTCAAGGGGAAAGCAGATAAGAGCATAATCGTCAAGGAGAATAATTTTTCTCAAGAAGAGAGTAAACTTGTTTTAGACTCTCTTTTTTTCTTTACTGACAATAACAGTCAAAATTTTTAGGATTTATTTACTAAAACATTTTAATATGGTATAATAGATTGAAAAAAAAATAAGCAAGGAGTCCAAAATGGAGAAAAAAAAGGAAGAAATTTTCGAAAACAGTGACGAAAGACAGAGAACGGTTCACCACAGTATTGAAGTCCGCTTAGAAAACCTCACCAAGGAGTTTTCAAATAAGAGTGGAAAAGTTACAGTTGCAGTGAATGATTTTAGCGTCACGATTCCCGCAGGTAAACTTATCGGTTTACTTGGCCCGTCGGGCTGCGGAAAATCAACCACCCTTTATCTGATTGCCGGTCTTTTAAAGCCGACAGCAGGAAGTATTTATTTTGGAGATGAGGATGTAACCAACATGCCTCCGGAAAAAAGAGGCATTGGACTCGTTTTCCAAAATTATGCTCTTTATCCTCATATGACTGTGAAACAGAATATTATGTTTCCGCTTGAGAATATGAAAATGCCGAGGGAAGAAGCTTTAGCATTAGCTCAAGAAATGGCTGAACTGGTTCACATTGGCGATTTGATGGATAGAAAGCCCAACCAGCTTTCGGGTGGACAACAACAACGCGTTGCGATTGCCAGAGCTTTGGTTAAACGACCGCGAGTCCTGCTTTTGGATGAGCCGCTTTCTAATCTTGATGCCCGGCTTCGCCTACAAACTCGGGAAGAAATTCGGAGAATTCAAAGAGAAACAGGAATTACTACTATCTTCGTAACGCATGACCAAGAAGAAGCGATGAGTATTTCTGACGAAATCGTCGTTATGAATCTCGGGCTTAAACAACAAATGGATAGACCGCAAGCTGTTTATGAAGAACCAATCAACTTGTTTGTAGCAAAATTCTTAGGTAATCCTCCGATTAATATTTTCGAAGCCAACTTGGTTGGCGGAAAGTTGGTAATGAAAGACGGAGAAGTTATTGTGGAAGGCTTTACCCAAGAAGACCAAGAGGTTTATGTCGGACTTAGACCGGAATACTTAAGAGTTTCCGAAAAAGGCAATATTACTGCTAGAATCGATTTGGTCGAACATATCGGTAGGGACACGATGATACTTTGTGAAATTGAGGGTTATGATCATTTAATCAGAGCAATCGTTCCGAACGACCGAATCTTTGAAACCGGCGAAATTGTTAAGTTCGATTGTACAAAACTCTTTGTGTTTAATGCTGAAACCGGGGAGCGCTATCGATAATGCTTGAATTCAAAAGAGATGGTTCAAAAGCCGCCATATGTCTAGCTCCGGCATTGTTGCTTATGTCTGTGTTCACTTTTTGGCCGATAATCAACTCCTTTATAATGGCATTTTTGAATAATTACTATTTTGCGATTAACAACGCTGATTTCTATAATGAAATGATGAGCGTTCCCAAATCTTATGGCTATTTTATGGGAGGACGATTTACCGGAATTGGTATTGAAAACTTTCTGGCACTTTTTCGCGATAAAGATTTCTTAATTGCGTTAAAGAATACCGCTTTTATTGTTTTTGTTTCAGTTCCGATTACGGTTATTATCGCTTTATTGATATCAGTTGCTCTTAACAGCATCAAAAAGGTTAGAGGAGTCTTCCAAACTGTCTTCTTTCTTCCCTATGTTACAAATACCATCGCTTTAGGTTTGGTTTTTAACTCGCTTTTTCATGTTGATTATGGTTTAATTAATAAATTGTTCAACATGGTTGGTACATCCTGGATTAATAGCGGAGCGACTTGGGGAAGAGCAATGTTCGTCTTGATGATGTATTCTGTTTGGGATGGACTCGCCTTTAAAATAATTGTTTTTCTCTCCGGTCTTCAAAGCATTGATAAACAATATTATCAAGCTGCTCAAATTGATGCCACGCCAAGATGGAGAGTTTTCTGGAGAATTACAGTTCCCCTGCTTTCGCCGATGATTCTTTATATTACTATCACTTCGTTTATGGGTGCTTTCAAAGTTTATTCAAGCGTCATTGGTATATTTGGAACGGGTAGATACGGACCTATCGGTAACGATAAATTGCTGATTACTATCGTAGGTTATGTTTATGAACAATTCAACATCAGCGGCATGCCCTTCGGTGTCGGTTCTGCTGGTTCTATGGTCTTGTTCCTGATTATTTTGCTCATTACCGCTGTCCAAATGCGCGTAAGCAAGAAATGGGTTCATTATTAGGAGGCAGTAAATGGAAAGAGAATTATATTTAAATCCACAGGAACTAAGAAAATTTAAAATCAAATATGTAATCAGCAGAGTTTTCGTTTATGGTTTTATTACTCTTATGGCAATTTTCATTATCGTCCCGTTTCTTTGGATGATTTTGAGTTCGGTAAAAAGCACCAATGAGATTATTTCAAGACAGGTTACCTTTTTTCCGAGAGGAAAATGGCAGTGGGAGAACTATAGTAAACTGATAAAAGGAATTCTTAGTACCGACCAATTCGGTAATGAATATTACAGTTTTGACCCGATTCCTTTTCAGTGGATGTTCTTTAATACAATTGTCGTTGGATTCTTTACAACATTAGGCACCATTATTACGACAATTTTAGCAGCTTTTGCTTTCTCAAGATTGGACTTTAAAGGTCGTGAAACCATTTTTGCAATCATGCTTGCGACGATGATGATTCCCGGTGAAGTTTTTGTTATCACCAACTACATGACTTTAAGTAAATATACGGGTTGGATAAAATCTTCCAATCATTTGGCGAATTATGCTGCCTTAATTTTCCCGTTTGTTACGAGTGTGTTTTACACCTTCTTCTTAAGACAAACGTTTCGACAAATTCCGAACGAGCTGTATTTGGCAGCAAAGGTTGACGGCACATCAGATTTCAAGTATTTGTTGAAGGTGATGATTCCTCTTGCTCAGGCAACGATCACTACAATTATCATCTTAAGTATGATCGGTACCTGGAATGCGTATGTTTGGCCGAGTTTCGTAACGAATGCTACTAACAAGCATCATCTCTTGGTTAGTAATGGTTTAATGGTCGGATTGCGCGGGGCTTCGGAAACAACAGGACCGAACTCCGTCCTCAATCTTCAGCTCGCCGCTTCAACAATGGTTACCGTCCCCCTGTTGATTATCTTCTTTTCATTTAAGAAGTATATTCTCAGAGGCGTGTCTCGCAGTGGTATAAAAGGTTAATTAATTAAAATAAACAAAAGAAAGAAAGGAAAGGACTTAAGTGAAAAAAATCATTTTGTTGCTAGTAACTTTAATGTTATCTCTTTCGCTTGTCAGTTGTAAAAAGGATGACAGGATAGTAGTTAGGTTTGCGGTCACATCCGGACAGATAGCGACTGCAATTAGAAATTTGCAATTTGAGGACAATTTCGAATCAGCAAATCCTGAGATTAATGTTGAACTCATTGTTTTGGAAGGCGGTTATGATGATTTGCGTGCTCAAACAATCATGGACATCAATACCGGCAATGATACCGCGCCTGATATTGTAATTGGTTATCCAGACCACTTTGCTGAATATTATGGCGGGGGCGCATTAGTAAATCTTCAGACTTATATTGACGATCCGGTCCACGGATATAGTTCTGAAGAATTGAATGATTTCTTAGAATCTTATTTGAAAGAAAACAGAGGTTATAACAGCCAATACCCCAATGATTTATATGGGCTTCCCTTTAATAAATCAAGTGAAGTTTTGATTTATAACAAAACTGCATTTGAAGAACTCTACGGTGATGATTGGGAAGACAAAGTTCCACAAACATGGGAAGAACTTAATACTGTTTCGTTAGAAATTATTAATCTAGTAAAAGGTGGAGCTCTCGATAATATCTGGGTCAAAGAAGCGGATAACCCTGACACGGAAGAAGATGAAACCGTATATTTGAAAGTTTCCGATTATACTAAGGAAGACAAATTTGCTCCGTTCGGATATGACTCCAGCGCCAATGCGTTTATTACATTGACTCGCCAATGGGGTGGAAAATATACCGACAGAGACAGTATTGCGAAAGGTTATGCTCTTTTTGTTGACAACGATGAAGCAAAACAAATGATGAATGATGTTCTGACAATGCATCAAGATGGTGTTTTCAACCTTGCGCCAAATTTCGGATCCAACTATAATAGCGACGCTTTGAAAGCAATTCAATGTCTCATGACAGTCGGATCTACCGCAGGAGTTCGTTACAATGAATCTGGAGATTATGATTATGAGCTTGGTGTTGCTCCGATTCCCTATAAACAAGAAGACAAAAAATTTGTTATCCAACAAGGCACCAATGTTTGTATGCTTGATGTTAACAGCACTGAAGAAGAATTACTAGCTGCTTGGAAGTTTATTAAGTTTATGCTTACTCCGGAAAATACCGCTGCTTTCGCAATCGAAACAGGCGGATACTTCCCAGTCAGGAAATCAGCATTTGAATCTGATAAATATCAAAATTACTTGACAAATCCTACTGATGAAAAGAAAGCTTATTCAAAGGCTGCATTGGTTGCTCAGGACTTCTACATTTCTGAATATGAATACTTTGTTGACCCCGCTTTCATCGGTTCTTCATATATCCGTAACGAAGTAGGAAGTCTCTTTGAAGACGTTATTGTTAATAAAGAAGCCGTCGATGCAAGATTTGAAGAGTCCAAGAGAACATTGTTCTCTTATCTGAAAAAATAAATATTTAGATTGAATGAAAATGAAAAAAAGAAAAATATTATATAGTTTTCTTGCTCTTTTCTTGGCTTTCTTTTTGGTTGCTTGTGGGGAAAAAGAATATAATTTCCCCACAAAGCACACCGATGAATTAAGACTGGAAACAGAGTATGAGAATAAAACCTTTTTAGAAGCCGGCATTGAGCTTGTTACTTTGTTACAAGCAATAGATGGAGATACCGCTCATTTTCAAGATGCCGCCAAGAGAACGCTAAAAGTTCGGTTTTTAGGGATTAACACTCCGGAATCAACCGGACAAATTGCTCCTTGGGGAAATCAAGCCAGCGCCTTTACAAAATCAAAACTAGAAAACGCTTTTGAGATTGTAATTGAAGCCGAAGTAATCGGTCAAGCCCCGGAGATTGATGCTACCGGAAGTCGTTATCTTGCCTATGTCTGGTATCGTCCGAGCAAAAACGCAGAGTTTAGAAATCTAAATCTGGAATTGATTGAACAGTGTTATACGTTTTTTACCGGTCTGGAAGATAATCTGAAATATGGCGATACTTTCAAAAAAGCTTATACGACAGTATATCCGAAAAAGTTACGTGTTTTCGGAGAACCCGATCCTGATTTTGATTATAATGTTGCGGAAAGGGAAGTTTCGATAGCTGAACTGAAATATTTTCTATCCAGCTTTTCAACCGGTACGAATCTGAAAATTACTGCTCGGGTTGTTAGATTAGTCGGTAATAGTATGTTTATTGAAGATGTGGAGGAAAAATTTATTGAAGATGCCGGAAAAAGCATTAAAGGCGGAATTTTCCTCTATCACTCTTTTGTGAGCGCACTCGGTAAATATGAGCCCGGAGATATAATTTCCTTTAATTGTCAAGCTTCTGACAGCGAAACATACGGATTTCAACTTGTAAATCCTCGCAATCTCCGCAGAATTGAAGAAGGAGACGGTTCGGATGTGGAAATCCAAAACCTTCCCGAAGATGTCACTTCGTTGAAGGATTATGAAGGTTTAGTTGTTAGAATTAATGAATTTACCGTGACTGGGATTGGTAACCAAAACGAAGAAACCAAAGCGTTTACGATTTTTGGAACCTTGAAAAACGGGACTTCGATTCAAGTACGGGTTGATGCTGACACAAGTCCGAAACTTGCATATTCTTCTCCGAAAAAAGACGAGACTTATACAGTAGTCGGAGGAGTGAGCAGATTTGTTGATTTTTATAATGATGGTGAGGTAATCTATCAGATAAAACTCGGTAATCAAGAAGGAGTAGGACTGTACGATTTTAGGTTAGTTAAATAATACAAATATAATTAAGGAGAGGAAAAATTAATGACATTATTTAAAAGAATTGCTGTCTTAATTTTGGCTTTGTTTGCTTTATTCGGTTTTGCTGCATGCAAAGACAAAATCGATCCTGAAACTAAGATTAAAGAGGCATTGCAATCTATTGCTTTAGGCGACACTAATAGCATTACAGATTCATTTGACCTTATTTCTGAAACGGGCAAGCATATGTTGCCTATTACTTGGTCAATCGAAAATATCGAACTCGAAACCGCCGAGTTAGATTTAACCGGTGATGTTCCGCGTGTAATCATTACCCAAGATCCTTATACTGAAGATGAAGAAGGAAAGCCGACTAATAATTGGGGCCACGCGAAACTGAGAGCGACTGTATCCGTCGGAGACAAATCCTCTTACAGAGAGTGGGATCTTTGGATTAAACCGGCAGATAAAATCATTATGATGTCTGTAGCAGAAGCAGCAGCAGAAAGTGAAGGGGCAACTGTCGGCGTTGAAGGAACTGTAACTTATATTCATGGCGGTGGCTTCTATGTGCAAGATGATACTGGTGCGATTTACGTTTACGGCAAACCTGCAAGTGGTAAATTACCCGAAAACCTGAAACCAGGAGCAAAAGTTAAAGTTGAAGGTAAAATAACTATTTATTACGGTCAACCGGAAATCGACAAAGAATATAAAATGCAAGTTTTAGAAGCAGCTCCGGAAACAGGCTTTGATTATGCAAGCGTAGCAGTAGATGCGTTTGTTCCGGAAATTACCTGGCTTTCTGCTAATGATCGGACAGCATACGGAAGAATTTTAAATATTTCCGGAAAAGTAACAAAGAGCAAATACGGAAACTATGACAACTATGAAATTACCGATGAATTAACCGGCGAAAAGGTTATGATTTATCATGATTCTGAAACAGGATTCATGGATGCTATTGAAGCTAATTTTGAACAATATGTAAAAGCAACAGTTATTACGTATAATTACCATTCTAGTGATAAAGTTTGGAGAGTCTTCGGTTATGCCGGTTCTGTTACAAAAACTGATGCAGTCGAATATGCTGACGAAGATAAAATTCACTTGATCTCACTCAAATTGGAGAGTGCGTTTGATAATATTGAAGTTGTTTCTGATCTTAATTTACCGACTCAATATTTATTTGATTCAACAATCGCATGGGAATCCAGCGCACCCACAGTTATCGGAAATGACGGTAAATTCACCGTTCCTACTGAAGATACTGAAGTTGAACTTACTGCTTCAGTAACAATCGGTGAAACAACCTTAGAATTCACATTCGAAGTTACTGCAGTTGCTCCTACAAAATTAACAGTAGCTGAGTTGTTAGAAGCAATTGATAACGAAGAAGCAAAGAATGTGCTTGTAGAAGGTGTAATTATCGGCCAAGATGCTGACGGATATTTCTATCTTGCTGATGAAACGGGTGTAGTATTCACTCGTGTCAAACTCAATGCTCATAATGTAGAAGTTGGAGATAAGGTCCGCGTTATCGCAAACGGAAGTGTTTATAACGGAACAATTCGTTATAACAGACAACTTGCTGGTGACAGCAAAGCAGTTGTTGTGAAAGTTGACGATGAAAAACACGAAT
>DUTX01000085.1 GCA_012841865.1 Acholeplasmataceae bacterium
ACATTCTCAATACTTTATCTTCTCCGGTTACTAATTTCCCTGCTTTATAAGCAAGTCCGATTATCTGTAGCCCTTTATTCAAGAGAATCACCGAGCTTTTCAAGAAGCTCGTCATATATCGAATCGGGGACTGCCACGTCTAAATGTCTGTCAAGCATTTTTCTTTTTCTCGCTTTTTCAATTGTTGATTTAGATTTGGACAGATAAGCCCCGCGACCGCGGGCTTTACCGGTTTCGTCAACCAGAACCTCGCCTTCGTTGGTTCTTACAATTCGAAACATTTCTCCTTTCGGATGTTGTTCCTTAGTAATGACACATGTCCTCATAGGTATCTTTTTTTTCTTCATACCCTACCCCTTATTTACATTATAAGTAAATTCAATTCCTTCTGCTGTAGCGGCGGTAACATTTTTGATGTCAATCCGCCAGCCAATGGCATAAGCCGCGAGGCGGGCATTTTGACCGTTTCTGCCAATAGCAAGAGAATATTGATCGTCACTTACAATTACGGTCGCCTGTTTCGTTCTTTCGTCGGCGATTACACTCAAAACACGAGCCGGCATCAATGCTTCTGCTATTAACTCTTCCGGTGTATCTTTCCAGGTAAAGATATCAATTTTTTCATCGTTCAACATCTCGTTGATTCTTTTAATCCTGAGTCCACCCGGTCCGACGCAAGCGCCTTTTGGATCAAGATTATTAACAAGGGATAAAACTCCGACTTTGGAACGGGAACCGGGATCGCGGGCGATGCCCATAATTTCAATCGAACCATCAGCAACCTCGGGAATTTCCATCTCAAATAACCGTTTTACAATCTCCCTGTTATTGCGGGTAATAAAGATCTTCGGTCCCTTGGTTGTCTTCTCAACTTTGGTAATATAAACTTTCTTTTCGTCACCGGGAAAGAAGTTTTCTCCGGGAATTCCTTCTTTGTCAGGCATATTGGCATAACATTCTTTTCCGACACTGAAGGTTACAAAATTATTACTATAGTCGACAACTTTGGCAGTGATAACTTCTCCGACGTTTTCTTTAAAATAATTATAAGCATTTTCTCTTTCTAATTCTTTAAGTCCGCTCAGAAGGCTCTGTTTGAAAATGGAAGCGGCTTTACGAGTAAAGGAATTGAGATTAATTTCAGTTCTGATTTCCGCGCCGACTTTCGTTTTCGGTTTAATTTCCTGCGCTTCCTCAAGCGTGATTTGGCCCTTCGGTCCTTCCGGATCAACCTCATCAACGACATATTTATATTCAAATACCCTGATTCTTTTCTTTTCAAAATCCCACTCGGTTTTGATATCGCCAGTATAACCGCTATTCTTACAAGAAATTGCAATTGCGGTTTCGACTTTTAAAAGCACTTCATCAATCGTTAGACCTCTTTCAAAGGCCACGGCCTCCAAAGATTCATAAAAATTTTTACTGATCATCATTTCCCTCCTAAAATCTTACTGCGAGCCTAATTTTCTTGATATTTTCGACATCTATTTCAATATTTTTGGTTTGTCCTTTTAAATCTGCTTTTATAGTTATTTTATTGTCATCGAAAGCAATGAGATCGCCGTATAATTCTCTTTTTCCTTCAATTTTTTTATATGTTCTAATACAAATATATTCGCCGATAGCTGCTTTTATCTCACTATTTGTCCTAAGCTCCTTCTCGATTCCTTCGGACGAGACTTCCAAATAATATTCATCGGGAAAAAGGTCATACTTATCTAGTTCGTCACTGATTTTTCGATTTAGAGAGCTGGAATCATCAATGCTCATCACTGGTTCTTTCCTGGCAATGATGCGTAAAATTTTCAATCCGTATTCGTGAACAAAATCGACGCTGACAATTTCCATGCCAAGTTCTTCTGCACATTCGGTCGCAATGTTTTCAACTTTTTTTAATTTTTCTTTCATATTTCACCTATTCATTATTTAAAGGAGTGAGATAACCTCACTCCTTAATTTTCCATTCTTGAGTCTTATTATACCACGAACTTATAATAATGTCAACCCAGATTAAAGTTTGTTTTTAATCCTTTTGTTCGTCCGCTCTTAGTAAGCTCAAGTCAACATGGCAATAACCGCCGGGGTTTTTGTCCAAGTAATCTTGGTGGTAAGTTTCGGCGGGGAAAAATCCTGTTTCTTCCGCCACTTCAACCGCAATCTTTCCATCATATTTTTTATTATTTTCCAAAATAAAGTTTTTAATCACAATTTTATCTTCCGGGAATTGATAATATACTCCGGTCCGATATTGGACGCCAATATCTCCACCCTGACGATTGATGCTTGTGGGATCGATAATTCGAAAGAGGTTTTCAAGTAATTTTTCCAAAGTAATGACCTTTTCGTCATAAAAGATTTCCACCGCTTCCGCATGCGTCGCACGCCCGGCCAGTAAATCTTCATAACGAGGATTGGCTATATTGCCGTTGGTATAACCGACGGTGGTATCAATAACACCTTTCAATCTTTTAAAATATGCTTCCACACCCCAAAAACATCCGCCTGCAAATACTATTCTTTTCATTTTACCATTCCTTTATTAATCTTCGATATCGATTATATCGCGTAGTTTTATCCCAATGCCCCGAA
>DUTX01000086.1 GCA_012841865.1 Acholeplasmataceae bacterium
GATGTTCCCGTAACCTACAGCGGAACAGGAAGCGTGGCTAATTCCTCAAAATACCAAGACTTGACGGACTTCTATGAAAATGCGGATTTGGAAGCCTATGGTTCCGACTGGACATTTACGGAAGGACTGCTTCCGCATCTGGGCGAATTTGTAGAAGAGTTCGTGGTTCATAACGAAGCATTGGAAATCGCCCAAAGTTCGACCGTGACACTTTCTGTCAGTTCCAAATACGGTCATTACTTAGAGTTGAAGAACGGACAGGCAGGCGTATCATTAAACGGCAATGACTTAAGCGTGGAAGATGTGGAAATAGGCACAGAGATCGTCATACAAATTAAAAGTAATTATGTTTCAGATGTGCAGGAGTTTACTTTTATTGTCGTAGGATAAAAAACTGAATTTATTACTGACTGAAGCGAATAAACTTTGCTTCAGTCAGTATTTTTGGAGAAATATGTACACTGACAAATTTCGAAAAAAAATAGAAGAAAAGAAAGTTCTGATTGCAAGTCACCGCGGCGTAAGCGGGGGATGCATCATTGAAAACACCCTAGATTCCTTCAATCTGGCGATTGAAGCGGGGGCAGATATTCTCGAATTTGATATCATAAGGTCAAAGGACGGAATCTACTTTGTTTATCATGATAAGGAAGAATCAAGGACTTTGGGTTTTCTGAATAATATTCACAGTTTCACAGCCGCTGAAATCGAGAAATTCGAATATCTGAATCGCTATGGCTTCAAAACTTCCAGGAAAATGGACAGATTTGAAGAAGTTTTGAAGGCCTTGAAAGGAAAAGTCTTGATTAACTTAGACAGATGCTGCCACGGCGGTTTTGATTATCTGAGGGGGGCCTTAGAAATAATCGGCAGATTCGATATGTTTGATCAGGTTTTGGTAAAAACGGTTGTAAAAGAAGAAATACTAAAAGATATTGAGAAATATTATCCGCAAATTTTGTATATGCCGATTGTGAACCGGGTCGAACAGGTTGAATTATGCGAAAAGCACGATATCAACATTTTCGCCTTGGAATTATTATTTGAAAATGAAGACGCTGAGATAATAAGTGACGATAATATTCGAAAATGGAAACAAAAAGGATATGAATTGTGGGCAAACGCGATTTGCATCGACGAAAGGTATATTATGTCGGCCGGACATAATGATAATGTTGCCCTTACGGAAGACAAGGACATCGGCTGGGGCTGGCTTGTTGACAAGGGGTTTACGATTATTCAAACAGATTGGCCATTTTTTCTGAATAAATATTTAATGAGGAAGATAAGATACGATGATAAAAATTGATGATCAAAGAAAACTAATAAGTGTCGAAGAAGTTTTGAAAAACGCAGCGCTTGACTTAAGCAATTATAACATCAATGCCAAGCAAACTAGAAAAAAAGGTTTTTTATTAAGAATTGACCAAAACGAGGTAATGCTCGAATACAGCGATTTGGTTTCTTTATACAATGCTTTGCTTGAACTTTCAGTAAATGAAGAAAAAACAATCATAATCGAAAAAGAAATGTTCAATTCTAAGTTAGGAATAATGCTCGATTGCGCGCGAAATGGAGCAATCAATTTTCAGGCATTTAAAAAGTTCATATGCATCGCAGCCCTGATGGGTTATAATTATGTGAAATTATATGTGGAAGACTTAATGAAGCTGGACGGCGAAGATTTTTTTGGCTATATGCGCGGGGCTTATTCTCAGGAAGAATTCAAACAAATTAATGATTATGCCGGCTCTATTGGCGTAGAGTTTGTCCCCTGCATTCAAACATTGGCTCATCTGAATCAAATTTTCAGATGGAAAGAATATAAGGCCATAAATGATTGCGAGGACATTTTGCTGGTCGGCGAAGAAAGAACTTATGAATTGATCGAGAAGATGATTAAGTTTTGTCGGGACACAACCGACTCTAAAAGGATAAACATCGGCATGGACGAAGCCGAAATGGTCGGCTTAGGCAAATATCTAAGCAAAAACGGTTATCGCAATCGTTTCGAAATAATGAAAGAGCATTTGGAAAGAGTAATCGAAATTTGCAAAAAATATGATTTTACTCCGGAAATTTGGAGCGACATGTTTTTTAAGATCGCTTTCGACGGCAAATACTATGTTCCTTATGCAGAGATAAATGGACAAATTCATGATTATATTCCTCAGGACCTCAAACTAATCTATTGGGATTACTATCACAAAGAGGAAATCAATTATGAGGATATGCTTAAGAACCATCGCCAATTAAAAAAAGATGTCATCTATGCCGGCGGGATTTGGACATGGCGTGGTTTTGCTCCCAATAATAAATTAACGGAAAAAACGATGTTTCCGGCGCTAGATGCCTGTAGAAAAGAAAAGATCGATAATATCTTTTTTACGATGTGGGCGGATGATGGAGCGGAATGTTCAAGATTTTCTGTTATTGGCTCAATGTTGGTGCTTTCACAAAAGTGTTATGACGAAGATGTCGATTTTAATAAAATATCAAAAATGATTGAGAAAATCACAAATTACAGCTATGAAGATTTCTTAGTCTTGGATCAGCCAAATTTTATTTATAATAACGGGACTCCTTCTTGTTCCAATCCTTCAAAATTCTTATTATATAACGACCTGTTTATTTCATTTTTTGATGACTACGTAAGGGATAATATTAAAGAATATTACAGCAAACTCGCAGATAAGCTTAGGATTTTAGGAAAGAAAAACAGTCCCTATAATTTCCTCTTTGAAAATTTATCAAATCTTTCCAAGGCCTTGAGCTATAAAGCAGATCTGAGCAAAAGAATCAAAGAAGCTTATGATTCGAAAGATTTTCAGGAATTGGAGCTTTGTGCGAAGGACATTAAACAAGCGATCATCCACATCAGGAAATTCTATGACAGTTTCAAAAAGCAGTGGCTTCAAGAAAATAAAGCCTTTGGGTTTGAGATCCATGATGCCAGGTTCGGCGGATTAATTTTCAGATTGCAGAATTGCTTGGAAGTATTGGTCAGATACATTAATCATAAAATAGAAGCGATTGATGAATTAAACGAAGCGCGAAAATCGTACAAATACGACGGCAATCAATTGTTAGTTTTTAATAATTATTCCGAAAATATTACATCCGGCAAATTGTAATAAATTGACAATTGCTTTGGGATTGCGAATGGAACAAGATATAAAGATATGGTGATCATATATGAAACTAGAAATCAAAAACTTAACGGTTGAATATAAGGATAAAAGAAATACAGTTGCGCTTAAAGATATTTCTTTTGCCGTCGATGATAATGATTTTTTAGTCATAATCGGTCCTTCCGGGTGCGGGAAAACAACTTTATTAAAGGTCATTATGGGACTTTTGGACTATGAAGGTGAAATCATCATCGACGGTCTTGATGAATCAAAAATAAAAATCCAAGAAAGAAATTTTGCCTATATTTCTCAATCTTATTCACTATATCCGAATATGACTGTTTTCGAGAATATCGCTTTCCCTTTAAGCATTAAAAAAACCGCCATTGGCGAAATAAAAAAAAGAGTGAGGGAAGTTGCGGAAATCTTGGAAATTGAGTTTTTGCTCTCAAGAAAACCGCGGCAAATTTCCGGCGGACAACAACAAAGAGTAGCATTAGCCAAAGCCATAATAAAAAATCCTTCCTTATATTTATTTGATGAGCCTTTCAGTAATCTGGATAGCAATAAGAGAACAGAATTGCGACATCTGCTCATAAAATTACATAAAGAATTGGATTCTGCCTTTATTTTTGTAACTCATGATCAAACCGAAGCCTTAGCCCTCGCAAATAAACTGATTGTCATGAATCAAGGGAGGATTGAACAATTCGGTTCTCCCCTTGATGTCTATCATAATCCAAGCAATGATTTTGTTTATGATTTTATGCATCACGGTGATAAGCATGATTAAACTATATCCCGACAGAGACCGCAGTATATTTCAGGAGAAAATAAAGAGAATAAGGAAATTATTATTTATCGAAACGCTTGTTTTTCTGTTTTTAGTAATATTATTCTCCTGTTTGATGGATTATTATTTTTACTTATTGTACAAAATAGCAAATATTGTTTTAAGCATCATTTATTTGTTTTCGCTTTTGTTTGTATACGATAATATCATAAAGCCACTGAAATTTAATATTTTGTTAAACAAAAAGATCAATTCCAATCATTTTAAATCAATTCAAGGCGTCATTTCTTCAATCGACGGTTTAATTTCCAAAAATTATACCAGATATCGGCTTTTAGAAATCAAAGTAAACGAGCGGGAAACAAAAAAAGTATTTTTGGAAGAGAAATATTCTTTGTTTAATATCGGGGAGGAAGTTGTACTTTATCTTGTCGATAATATTATTGTAGCCTATGGTGTGGTAAATGCGTAAACTTGATTTGAAAACTTATTTTGCTTATTCATGGGGAAAATACTTAGGATCAGTTATTTTAATTGTTCTCTTTTGGAGTTGGTGCACTGATTTGATCATCAGACCAAGGTTTAATGAAAGGATTAATATTTTTGTCGGCTTAAATAATTCCGATCTGAGTTTTCTAAATCAATGCAAAGAAGAATACGGACTGAAAGAAATTAATATTATCTATCACGATCCCGAAGATGAAATGTTTAATTTAATCTTATCTTCCAAAGGGATCGCGGATACCGATATCGTCATTCTTGAAATAGATTCTTTTAATGAGGATGACATATTGTTGTGGTTTAAGGAAATCAAAAGCGAAGCGATAAAGAATTATTTTGATGGGGAATGCGAGTTTTACTATAAAAATTCTAAAGCTTACGGAATAAAACTGAAAGATAACGTCTATCTATTCTTTAATAAAACATCCCCGAACTTGGGTGAAATGAATGATGAACATTTAGAAAATGACAAAGCCTTATTGATCGCCGGCAAAATTCTAAAAGACGGAGAGAACAATGTTTAAAAGAAAACATCAAGCCGCTGCGCGTGATTTTCAAAAAGAAGATCTGCCAAGCGACAGGAAAGAAGTTTTTTTTGATTTATTGAAGTATCGTTTTGATTTGATCATGAAAAACGGCTTACTTCTGTTTCTGTTTTTATTGCCTGCTTTCCTGCTGGCATTCGGTCATCATTTCATAATGGAAAACATTCATCATCGGTTCATAAGTTCAGAAATTACCGAAACTGAATATTTATCACTCATAACGGCATACAGAAACACCAAAAACGTGGTTTTAATTTTTTGTCTTCTGATTTTTTCGATCGGACTTTCGGGCATCATTCGAATAACCAAAATGATGGTTTGGTACGATTACATTTTTTATTCTTCGGATTTTGTAACCGGAATTAAACAAAATTTCAAGCATCTGGCCGTTTTATCGATTCTGTATGGTCTGGTAAATTACCTTAATGGTTTTTTAATGGGCATTAAAATCGAGGGCAGAAACAGTAACTTAATTAACCCGCTTTTGAAGGCGCTTCCGCTCGGTTTTACTCTCATCCTATTTATTCCGATCAGCTTGCTTGTTATTTCTGAAATATCGGTTTATGACAATAACTTTTTAAAGCGCCTAAGAAACGGGACAGAAATATATTTTAATACTTTCATAAAAACAGCCGGTATGACCTTTATCCTGTTAAGCCCTTTGGCTTTCGTTTTATTAATAAATAATGTTTTTGTACAAATCGCCATAATGATCGCTCTTTCGATCTTTTATTTGCCGATCATTATAATCATTTGGCTATTATACTCTTACTCCGTTTTTGATTTATATATTAATGTAAAACTTTATCCTGAATTGGTCGACAAAGGAATAAATAGAAAAAAAGAATAATTTTGGAAAGGCAGAAGTTAGAATGAAAATAGGAATTAATGTCGGATTCGCGCTGCGTGCTTATGATGATTATGATGATGCTTTTAAGCTAGTAAAAGAAGCGGGATTTGAATGCGTGGATTTTCCTTTAAGCGATTTTTACAGAAAAGTCAATAATGTCTTTGCTTATGAGACGGATGAATTTTTAGATTTCTTTAAAAAGATTAAAGAAAGTCTTGACCGAAATGGCTTGGCCGTCTGTCAGACGCACGCTCCTTTCGGATTGGATAGGGAAGAAAACTTTTTCACCGAGGAATATGAAAGTCTGATTGTCAGTGGAATTGTCGCAAGCAATATTTTAAATGCTCCTTATATGGTGGTCCATCCGATCCGCATGGGATGTCGGTATAATTTCAATCGCAAAAAAGCTTTTGATCTCAATCGCCGGCAATTATTAAAGTTTATTCCTTACCTTGAAGAGTATAAAGTAAAAATCGCGTTGGAGAACATGTACATTGATGATCCGTTAAGAAAGTCGTTCTTCGTTTCTACATTATTTTCTGATGCGGAAGAAACGAACGAAATGATCGAATTGCTGGGGGATAATTTTGTGGCCTGTTTGGACACCGGCCATGCGATGATCAGTTCCGGCGAGCCGATTTATGATATGACCAAGAAATTGGGAAAGAATTTAAAAGTTCTTCACATCAATGACAACAATGCCATTCTTGATGACCATAACACGCCCTATTCAGGAAAAATTGATTGGAAAGGATTTACAAAAGCTTTAAAGGAGATCGGCTATGAAGGTGTCTTGAATTTTGAATTGGTCATTAAAGATCCCGTCGAATTTTTGCCTCATAAATTAAAGTATATTTATGAATTGGGAAAATTCCTAGCCGAAGAAATAAAATCATGATCAGCAGCAAATTGGTTAATATCGAATACAAAAATGAAGAGCTGTTTCCCGATTTTCGAAACATCATTCAAGGCAAACATTTGATTATGATTTGTGATGAAAATACTGAAGTATATGCCGACCAATATGCTTCATATTTTCGGGAAGCAGCCAATAAGATTGAAAAGTTTGTTTTTTTGAGGGATTTTATTCCCGACGAAGATGCCATCAAAACCACGGAAAATGTTTCGAAACAAGCGGATTATATTCTTGCTGTCGGATCGGGGACGATAAATGACTTATGTAAATATATTGCAAAGATCTTGCATTTACCTATGGGGGTAATCCCCACCGCTCCTTCAATGGACGGATACCTATCGACCGGGTCGGCATTGATAATCGGCAATATGAAAGTTACCAAAGAAGTTGCGATGCCTAAAAATATCTTAATTGATCTGGATGTTTTATTCACTTCTCCCAGGGATATGATTATTGCGGGATACGGAGACATTATCGGAAAGATTACCTCTTTGGCGGATTGGAAACTGGCTAATATCTGCAAAGGTGAACAAATCAATACGGAAGCATATCGGATGATGTCGGCTGCCCTGAACGACACAATAATTAACCTGAGAGGAGATGATCCTTTCTCTAAAGAAAGCATCGAATGTTTAATCGACGCTTTGAATACAGCAGGTATTGCCATGGCCATTGCCGGCAACAGCCGTCCCGCAAGCGGAAGCGAGCACCATCTGTCACATTATCTTGAAATTTATTTTTTGAAAAATAATATGCCGACCGTTCTACATGGAATCAAGGTAGCTTTAGGTTGTTTGCTTTCGATAGAGTTATACAAAAACCTGTTGAAACATGTTAATAATGGTGATATAATTGAGTTAATAAATTCTCTTCCAGATTATGGGACAATTTATGAATTGCTCAATAAAATTAACGCGCCACTGAAATTTCAAGACATTAATGTCAACAAAGACCTCTTTAGAGAAGTGGTTTTTAATGCTCATACTATGCGCGATCGGTTTACAATCTTATCTTATTATCATAAATACAATTTGCTGGATCAAATAATGGATGATTTATTGGCCAAATTTTTTTAACGGAGGGAATTATATGGTGGAGAATGCAGTTAAAGCCGTAAGACTTAATTATGTAAGAAAAAGAAATGTAAAAGTGATATTGGATTTATTATATGCGAAACCGTATTCTTGTGCCGAATTGGCGGAGTTAACAAAGCTGAGTTCGGCTGCGGTCAATAAAATTTTAAAGCAACTGATCTCTTTGGGTATAATAAAAAAGGTATCAATTTTCCTCAAAAAAAAGTCTGTCGGCGGGCAACATATTCGCTACCAAATAGCCGGAAATGCCGGGGCGTTGATATGTGTCGATTTTACTCATTTCCGTGATGTGGCTGTAATATATGATTTAAGCGGAAAAGAACTATTCAGAAAAAAATACACTTTCAACTATCCCGATTCGGTCATTTATGAAAAAGATATCCGTTTAATTGTTGATGAACTAAAAGAAGAAGTCAATAAATTAGATATTGATGTTTACTGCGTAAGTTTATGTGTTCCCGGTCAAATTGACAGCGAAACAAATAGTTTCATCATCAGCGGAAAATTCAATTATCTAAAAGATGATTTTACTTATAGGATTTTTTCGGAGACTTTTACTTGTAAAGTAATAATAAAAAACAATGTACAAATGATGGCTATCGGTGAATATAATTACGGAAATTTAATGAGCAAATATAATACCTCCATTTACATATATGCCGGTTATGGTTTGGCCGCCTGTTCCTTATACAAAGGAGAGATAATCTCGGGGTGGAGAGGTTATTCCGGCGAAATCGGCGGGAACAGGTTTAACGTAATCTCCCCGCTTTCATTAAAATGTTCTTTAATGAGAATCTTGGAAAGATTGCAAGATCATCTTGAAAGAAAAGATGTTTCTTGCTTGATTGAATCATTTCAAACTAATGAATATGTCCATAATGAAGTCATTGAGACAGCAAAAATATTAGCTTCTGAAATAGTTAATATGACTAATTTGATCGGTGCCGACGTTGTGGTAATCAGCGGCGAAAGTTTGCAATTTGGTGACGATTATATTAATACAATCAGAGATTATCTTCATAAATATTGTATCCCGGAGATGAAAGTATTTCCCGCAAAATTGAAAGATTCCGCGATAAAAGGCGGACTTGAACTCGGAAGAATTTATGTCTTCGAACAAATACTTGACTTAAAAGCCAATTATTTATATAATGCCTAAAGACTTTCCACTTCTAAATAAACTGATCAAAAAACAAAGCATTGCATACTGTATACACAAGTCTGAAATGCTTTTTTTTTACAGAATGCACTGAATGAATCCTTTATTCAGTGTGTTTTATTTTGGGTTATTTATCCCGAAGGTCATGTATGATTGTAAATGATTTGAGACCAAGTTATTGTAATATAACAAAGCTTAATAATTTTATAATATCGCATTTGATACTTTTAAGATCTTATGATACACTATTTACCATATTGGGGTGGCAGTATGGCGATTAGCTATAACAAGCTATGGAAATTGTTAATTGATAAAGGTATGAAAAAAATGGACTTGCGTAAAGTTTGCAAAATAAGTCCATCGACTCTTTCTAAGCTAAGCAAAAA
>DUTX01000171.1 GCA_012841865.1 Acholeplasmataceae bacterium
ATGACGGAGGGGGGTGCAGTTTTAGCGACCCCCCCTATATCATCCACCGTCAAGAGTCATAACCGTTTTCGTTTTTGTTAATTAAATAATAAATTGCCTACGTTTAGGTATTTGTATCTTGCCTTATAACCTTCTTGTAGATGTTTCTGAAATCGTATTTAATAATTTCATCAATTGCTCTTTCGATTTCCAATTCGTTTTCTTCTTCTGATAATTGATCTGAAGTTCGAGCGATTCTTCCTAAATACGAACAAGTATTGTAACCTTTTTCCACATCGAACAAGAACCAAGAAGTGAACTGTTCGAATGGATTGTATGGATTATCAACTGTTGTTAACATGCATTTAGACATTAACAATTCACTCCTTTCCTTTTAAATATTTTGATACAGTAGTAGGGGAAACACCAAGAGCTTTAGCTATATCGGCTGTACTGTAACCAGATGCATTCATTGATGAGATCTTATTTACTTTAGCCGCACTCAAAGAAGTTGTTGTACGAGGAGTAGCTCGTTGTCTAAGATCATCAATATCGACATGATTAAGCATTTGTGTAAGCTTGTTTTCACTGATGGCTCCTGCCTGGATGGCTTCCCATTCACGATCAGTAATCTTTATGGTCTCCCTCTTGGCTCCAACAGCAGCACGTGCCTTAGTTAACTCTTGTTGACTGATTTTCTTTATTTCGCCGGGCGTCATGTCGGGGTTAGCCTGTTTTTTAGCATTGACGGCGGCATTAGCTATCACCTGGGCCTGCCGCTCGCGAGGGGCGTTCTTTAAAGCCACGTTGAGTTGGGCCATTAGATGGTCGACTTCCTCTTGGTATGTTGCTTTTGCTGATTTAGAATACGTAATTTTACCGGTGTTCACCATTTCTTTACGTGCTTGGTTTCCCAGAGCCTTCATCTTATTGGCGTACTCTGCATACGCTCTTTCTGCCGGAGTGTTGGCGTCAGAAACCAAAGTGAAGGCGTCATCAGTCTCGGCCATCTTGGTGGACTTTTGAGTCCTAACACGGGTCTTTCCGGTGTCTTCCACAAGAATCTTACCAGTCTTAGAATCTCTTAAGTATTTACCTGTTATGGGGTCTTTAAGTTTCTTGTATACCTTATACTCCTCATGAACCTCCTTGTAACTCTGCTTACCCGTCTCCTTATCAATAATAGGACTGCCTTTTCTCTTTAGAACGGAAGTCTCAGACTTAGCTCTTGAAATTAGAGTAGCAGCTCCCTCGCTGTACCTACCCTTCTCATCATAAGTACCTTGATATTTTTTCTTAAGAGACGCGATACCATTGTCAAGTTCACTTTGTTTATAGTCTAATTTATGTTTTTCAGCATCGATGACTACCATACTATGACGAACAGCTCTTGCTATTTCGTCTTGAGTGGCTCCTTTTAGAGTCATATCTGTAATCAGATTACTAATTTTACCCATCTCCGTCTGGGTGTTTTTCATTAGTTTAAAAGTTCCTTCTTTTTTACCGCCATACTCTAATATTGGA
>DUTX01000010.1 GCA_012841865.1 Acholeplasmataceae bacterium
ACCGGCTCCCGGCTCTCCACTCGGTCCCTGAGGCCCAGGAGGGCCTTGCGGTCCGGGTTCACCTTGCGGACCTTGTGGTCCCATCGGTCCGGTCGGTCCGGCCGGTCCTCTTGGTCCTGGGGGGCCTGGAGGGCCCGGAAATCCTCTAGGGCCTCTATCCCCTTGACCTCTTCGATGACGGCAGCGTTCGCAATCGCAATCATCAAAAAAATCTATAAATAATCCCCTCCTTCTGAGCCGTTTAACTCAATATATCATATGCTTATCATTTTTAGATGTAATTTACAATAACCCATTACTATTATATTCAAGAAAAGATTAAAAGAATAAACTAATCTCACTATCTTAACATTTCTTCTCACATGAGTGAAAATTTATTCCGCAACAAATTAATGTTGCATTAAATACTCTCTGTTTAAATCAAATTAAATTAAAAAAGAACCATAAGTTGCCTTATGGTTCTAAATTTTTGTTTTTACTTTTTATTTTTCTCTTTTACAACCGCTTGAGCTGCAGCTAAACGAGCAATCGGTACGCGGAACGGTGAGCAAGATACATAATCCAATCCGATTCTGTTAAAGAATTCGATGGATGAAGGTTCGCCACCATGTTCACCACAAACGCCGAGTTTCAAATTCGGTTTAACCGAACGGCCTTTTTGAACCGCCATTTCAACAAGAACACCAACACCGTTTTGGTCGAGTCTTGCGAAAGGATCGGATTCAAAGATGCGTTTGTCATAATAGTCATTTAAGAACTTACCGGCATCGTCGCGGCTGAATCCAAATGTCATTTGTGTTAAGTCATTGGTACCGAAACTGAAGAAGTCAGCTTCTTTCGCAACCTCATCTGCTCTGACACATGCACGCGGAATTTCAATCATGGTTCCGACTTTGTAGTCGACTTCAATGTTGTTTTCTTTGAGAATTGCATCGGCAGTTCTTACAACCACTTCTTTAACAAATCTCAATTCTTTTTCTTCGCCAACTAAAGGAATCATGATTTCCGGTTCTGCATTATATTCAGGATTGCGTTTCTTCACATTTACATAAGCTTCTATAACCGCTCTTGTTTGCATTTCTGCAAGTTCAGGATAAGAGATAGCAAGACGGCAACCTCTGTGTCCCATCATCGGGTTAGCTTCATGAAGTTCTGCAATCTTAGCATTTAATTTTTCAACGCTTACGCCCATATCTTCCGCAAGTTCTTTGATAGCTTCAGGTGTTGTCGGAAGGAATTCATGTAAGGGCGGATCAAGATAACGAATTGTAACTGGGAAATTACCCATCGCTTCAAACAAGGCTTCGAAGTCATTTCTTTGCATCGGAAGCAGTTTGTTAAGCGCAGCTCTTCTTTGCTCTTCATTGTCAGCAAGAATCATTTCGCGCATTGCTTTAATTCTTGTAGATTCGAAGAACATATGTTCAGTACGGCAAAGTCCGATACCTTCAGCACCGAATGCCAATGCTTGTTTCGCATCTTTAGGAGTATCTGCATTAGTACGGATTTTGAGTCTACGGACTTCGTCACACCAAGTCATAAAGGTTTCAAAATTACCGCTGATAGTAGCTGGAACAGTAGGAATTTGTTCTGCATAAATATGTCCTGTAGATCCATCTAATGAAATCCAATCGCCTTGGCGTAGTGTAACTCCACCGAGTTTAGCATAACCGGCTTCTTCGTTGATTTCTAATTCTTTCAAACCAGAAACGCAGCATTTACCCATTCCTCTGGCTACAACCGCTGCATGTGAAGTCATTCCTCCTCTTGCAGTTAAGAAACCTTCGGATACATGCATGCCTTCAATATCTTCAGGAGAAGTTTCAAGTCTGACAAGTACGACTTTCTTGCCTTCTGTACGCATTTCTGCAATTTGTTCAACGTTAAAAGCAACTTGTCCACAAGCAGCTCCCGGAGATGCAGGTAAACCTGTTCCGACCGGTGTTGCTTTTTTCAAAGCGTCTTTATCGAATTGTGGGTGTAGTAAATCATCTAATTGTTGTGGTTGAACATATAATAAAGCTTCTTCTTTAGAAATCATTCCCTCTTCTACAAGTTCAACAGCGATTCTTAAGGCAGCTTGTGCTGTTCTTTTACCGCTTCTTGTTTGTAAGATAAAGAGTTTTCCGTTTTCGATAGTGAACTCAATATCTTGCATATCGCGGAAATGATTTTCAAGTTTATTGCAAAGGTCAACAAATTGTTTATATATTTCGGGCATTTTTTCTTCCAGAGTACTAATCGGAAGCGGTGTTCTGATACCGGCAACAACGTCTTCGCCTTGAGCGTTAATTAAGTATTCACCGTAAAGCTTTTTCTCACCGGTAGCCGGGTTTCTTGTAAAGGCAACACCTGTTCCGGAAGTATCGCCCATGTTTCCGTAAACCATTTCTTGAACGTTAACTGCTGTTCCCCATTCTGCAGGAATGTTGTTGATTTTACGATAATAAATAGCACGTGGGTTTTCCCAAGATCTGAATACGGCATAAATAGCACCTAATAATTGTTCTTTCGGATCAGCAGGGAATTCTTCGTTCAATTGTTCTTTGTAAAAGGCTTTGAACTTAGCAGTCATTTCTTTGAAATCTTCAGCCGTAAACTCTGTATCGAGTTCAATGTTGCGGTCCGCTTTCATTTCGTCGATAATTTCTTCAAAACGATTCTTCGGAAGGCCTTTAACTACGTCTGAATACATTTGAATGAAGCGACGATACGAATCATAAGCAAAACGCGGATTACCGGTAGCTTCCGCAAGTCCGGCGACAACGTCTTCGTTTAATCCTAAGTTCAGAATCGTATCCATCATACCAGGCATTGAAGTTCTGGCACCACTACGAACAGATACCAGCAAAGGATTCTTCGGATCACCAAATCTTTTGCCGGTTGTCTCTTCAAGCTTTTCAAGAGAGTTTTGGATTTGGTTTAAAATTTCATCAGACAGTTGCTGATTATTCTTGTAATAATATGTACAGGCCTCAGTAGACACAGTGAAACCTTGGGGAATCGGCAAACCTAATTTGGTCATCTGACCGAGGTTGGCACCTTTACCACCGACAATGTTTCGCATAGTCTCGTCGGTCTCTGCAAACATGAAAACATACTTGTGTTCTGCCATATTTACCTCCTAAATTCTTTTTAATTATAGCACAATATTTTTAAAAATTGAATATTATATGCATTTAATCGTTTTCATTAATGAAAAGCTTATTAAATTAAAGTGTTTTAACAGCAAACTTTTAAGTTTTTTTCTCTTTAACATCCATATTATGCCACAAAAAGAAGACTGCATACGCAGCCTTACCTTCTAATTTTTTTTCTTGCTTTCCTCGTTTTATTTTCATTTTCTTCCGCTAAATACACTCCGTAGAAAGAAAGCGTAATCAATCCTGTCGCAAGCAAGGCTATCAGGCATATCCACCATAAATAGTTTTTAAATAACCAACCAAAGTAACCGATGCGATCAAGATCCTGTTGATAGCTGCTCTGATAATTGCTTAAATCGCCTACTTCTGGATCCATTTCAAGTTCAAATGTTGTAAGAACTGTAGAAACACTGTTGCCTTCATCATCCGTAACTTCGGGAACGTTAGCTGTTATTTCTACTTCCGTATTTGAAGCCCATGTTAGATCATCCATTCTTGCGGTTCCAAGAACGACAGCTAAACGACGATTGGTAGTTGTATCATTTTCATCTAAGATTTCACCTCTGGACGTATCAAAATCAGCTCCCTTGTCAAAAATGCGACTGATTTCAGACATATTTACAACCTTGGTTTTAGCTTCAACTTCTTCGTCGTCCTGGTCTTCCAAAATTTCTTTAAGACTAATCGTAATGTTCGGAACATTAGCGTCGTTTATTTCTTTTGTCAGTCCTTCATCGCTGTCGAATGAATCTCGGATATTCTGATATTGGACGTCATAGATTATAAATAGGTATTGAACGCGGTCTACTTCTATAGTTTCTTCACTATCTTCCTCTTTAACGCTTGCTTTATATATTGCTCGATAGACATCTAAGTGAAAGAGCTTATTTCCGTTGCTTGTAACCGTCTTTGAATAAACAGGATCTTCTTTATACAAATAATATTGCGTATTGAGTCCGTATTCGAGATGTTTTTCGATTTGTTCTTCAGTCGTGGCCTCTTTAGAAAACGTAAGATATTCTTCTCTGTATTCGTTTTTCCAGGTTCCCTGACCAAATTTATCGGAATTATATCCATAGGATCCGATTAAAAACGCAATAAGCAACGGTATGAGGATTGCGAAAAATAAAATTATATATTTCTTCATCCGATTATACATAAATATCCTCCTTATAACCTAATTTGTATTATAACATATCGAAATGCTCATTTCAATTATTTTTTGATTTCTTTCTAATTCAACCTATGTTATAATGAAAGAGCGAAAACTCTATATCAATAATATTATTGCTCTTTATATATTTGGAAATCATTTTTTAAAAATATTTTTGAATTTCCTTGAATTTTTTTGAAATTTCGAATATAATATTATCGAAAGGAGGAAATTATGAATATTAAATGGTTTCCGAAAACAACTCAAGGGACCGTCAGTATTTATGAAACAAATATCACCCTGAATAAAGTAGCCAGCGCTTACTTTAAAGAGGCGTACAGAACACTTGTCGGTTATGATAAAGATAATGATCTTTTGCTGATAAAAGCCTTAGATAAAGAAGAGGCTTCGCTTCCAAAGTACAGCAAAAATGATCTGCACCAAATCTCAATCAAACCCAGTTATGGCAGAATTAATGGCAAGGGAATTGTTTTGAATCTGATGGAGTTTCATCCCTTAGACTTTTCAAAAAAGAGCTTATACAAATTCAAATGTGATTGGGAGGCGTCACAAAAAATGTTGAAAGTTTATTTACAAAGGGAGGTAAGCTAATGCTTTTACTGTTCAGAAGTCTTGAGGTTATTGACTGGGTAATGATTGTCTCCTGGGGGATAATTTTCATAATTACATTGATTATTGAGCTCGAAACAATGGATCTAGTTACAGTTTGGTTTTGCTTGAGCGCTTTAATTACATTAATTTTAGGTGTGCTCTTTCTAAAACCTCTGCAACAAATTTTGTTTTTCCTTGGGTTTTCGGTTTTATTGATTTTGATTACAAAACCGCTTGCAAAAAAAAGGATGCGGGGGAGTTATGTCCGGACCAATACTGATCGCCTAATCGGTATGGTTGCCGTCGTTACAAAAGAAATCTTTCCCAATCAAATCGGGGAAGTGAGAGTGGACAATCAACTTTGGCTTGCCGTTAATCACGAAGGATTAAATTTCTCAGTCGGTGAGGAAGTGTTGGTTGATGCCATTTCCGGGATAAAACTCGTTGTTTCTAAACTTCATGGAAACGGAAATATTGAATTATTAAAAAAGTAATAACTAATTAGGAGGTTAGGTATGTTTTCAAATTTATTTTTAAATAGTAATGGTCTCCATCCCGCTGCGATTGTCGCAATCGTAGCAGTTCTTTTCATTTTTGTAATTATCTTTGCGACCAGCTTTAAAATTGTTCCCCAAGCACATGCTTATATTATTGAAAGGTTGGGAACTTATCATGCTATCTGGAATGCTGGAATTCACTTTTTAGTTCCTTTTATTGACCGGATTGGAAAAAAGGTCGTCTTAAAAGAACAGGTTCTTGACTATGATCCGCAAGCCGTGATTACCAAAGATAATGTAACTATGCAAATTGACACTGTTGTCTTCTTTACAATTACGGATCCTAAGCTATATTCTTACGGCGTCGACAACCCTCTTCTTGCAATCGAAAAACTGACCGCAACTACGCTCAGGAATATTATCGGTGAAATCGATCTTGACGGCACCTTGACCAGCCGCGAAGTGATTAATGCGAAAATGCGGACAATCCTTGACGAAGCGACCGACCCCTGGGGAATAAAAGTAAATCGGGTCGAACTCAAGAATATTCTTCCCCCGAAAGATATTCGCGATGCAATGGAAAAACAAATGCGTGCCGAACGCGAAAGAAGAGAAGCGATTTTGAGAGCTGAAGGAGAAAAGCGTTCAGCGATTCTCCAAGCAGAAGGATTTAAACAAGCAAGAATCCTCGAAGCCGAAGCTAAACGTCAAGCTTTGATCAATGAAGCCGAAGGTGCAAAACAAGCACAAATTCTTCGCGCCGAAGGTGAAGCAGCGGCCATCATCGAAGTTCAAGAAGCGCATGCGAAAGGAATTGAACTTGTTAAAGCGGCAGGAGCAGATCAAGCTGTGCTTTCGATAAAAGCTTATGAAGCTTTGGTTGAAATGTCTAAAGGTCAAGCAACCAAAATCATTGTTCCTTCCAATATTCAAAATTTGGCAGGTTTGGCAACTTCTCTCTCTGAGATTGTAAAAGAGGAAAAGAAAGATAAATAAAGTGTTTTTTAAGGGGCTGTAAAGAAATAAACTAGCCCAAAATAAAAGGTGAAGCACTTAAGATTCTTTTCTTGGTTTCACCTTTTTATACGTCTATTTAATTATATAAAAATAAGGCCTCCTATGGTATAATAGA
>DUTX01000087.1 GCA_012841865.1 Acholeplasmataceae bacterium
ACTGGTGCGATGACAACCTGGAATGGTTGCGAAAAACATACGGCAAAGAAAACATTGTTTCCGCCGTTTTACATTTGGATGAAACTACACCGCATATTCACGCCACATTAGTGCCGATAGTTAACACTGAACGTAAGAAAAAGAAATCGGAAGCGCAGGTAAAGAAGAATTACCGCAAGAAAAACCCCAACGCTTCACGACTTTCTGCCGATGATGTGATGACACGCGTCAAACTCAAAGAGTATCAGGACATGTATGCCCTCGCTATGTCTAAATATGGGTTACAGCGAGGAATTGAAGGTTCGGAAGCACGGCACATCAGCACTTCGCAGTATTATCGGGAATTGTTTACAAAAAATGAGGATTTGAAGAAAAATATCGACAATTTACTTGAAAAACAGAAAAATACCGAAAAGAAACTCTCGGAAGTGAAATCCGAGACAAGCAAAGAGAAATTCAAAAACGCTAAAGCCGAAATGGGAGCTAATTTGATGGATGGTGTAAATTCGCTTTTCGGTGGCTCAAAAGTAAAACAACAGCAAGCTGAAATCGAAGAATTACAATCAGAAAATGCTTTATTGAAAGATGAAAACCGTTCACTTAAAACCGAATTGCAAACCGTCCAACGAGAACACGAAAAAATTACCGATAAGCTCCGTGATGAACTCCGAAAGATTTATGATTTGTTCCCCAATCTTCGGGAACTACTTTCTATCGAACGGATGTGTCGATTGGTCGGGTTTTCAGAAGACCTTATCCAAAGAATATTAACAGGCGATAAAGTGGGTTTCAAAGGTTATTTGTACTCGGCAGAATACAAACGAAAGTTTTCTACCGAACATTCCATGGCACAAATAGAGCCTAAACCTAACAAACCCGGAAAGCTACGACTTGCCGTTGACGGCGTGGATATTATTGAATGGTTTCGATTAAAATATAGGGAGTTTCAGAGGAGTATAGGAATTGATTGGACGGATAGAAATGTTGGGAGAGGAAGGAAGCTAAAGTGTTAATATCTTATGGCAACTTCTCTATGTATACTAAACACTTATCGAACATAAATTAAAAGAAGATTGTTTATATTTAAAAGTAAATTGCGTATTTTTCGCACAAGCATCAAATATCAAGTATTATAATAATATCTCGTTTTATTAACTCGTTAAAAAACATCATTGTGAAAAATTTATCATTTTATTTTTTCGTTTTATTTTTTGGTATTTTAGCTGCATGTGACACATCGGACTTATCAGAGGTTCAAGACATCTCTTCAGAACACACCTCAAAAACTAGAGCAACATTTGATTCAGAACTTATTCAATCTTACGGATTAGAGGAATATAATAATCTATTAAATTCCTTTAAATCAGCACCTATGCCATCTGCGGAGCCTTCAAACTATCCGGGTTATTATGGAGGCGCTTACATAAATAAAGATAATAAACTTGCAATTTTAGTCTTGGGAAATCCAGAAGACCACAGAGAAGAGTTTGTCAAGAGATGTGGCACTAAAGACATCGTTTTAGAAAAATGTAATTATTCTTTTGCTGATTTATTGAAGCAAATTGATCGTATTTTGGTATTTCAACGGGAAAACAAAAATCACAATATTCTAGGATATGCTTTACGGGATAATGAGAATCTTATAGAAGTGAGATTAGATGAATTTAATGAAAATAGAATTAAAGAATTTCAGAATAAAGTAAG
>DUTX01000170.1 GCA_012841865.1 Acholeplasmataceae bacterium
AAGTGATATGCCAAAGCAAATTTTGAACTTCTACAAGAACGAACCAACGGACAAAATCTTTTGGGTCGATAACCCGGAAACAAAGGGTGAATTCTTGTTCACTTTCGACAAGAAGAAAATTTATAACCTCTTTGCCGATTATCCACACAACTTGACCCCACAAGAAAAAGCCATTTTTGACAAGGAAAACCCTTATTGGGTCGAATTCTTCAAAGATAGAAAGGGATAATTATTTGATTGTCCCTTTCTCTCCCTTTCGCTGCTTATCCGGTTGTGTATTTATGTACCCAAGTAGCTTGCGGAAAGTAGCATCTTTTTTCAGCAAGTCGATGTCAATAATGCAATCCTTTGTGTTGTATGCCTTACCATGAAAACGATGCGATTGTTGCGCTCCAAAGCGGTATTTCAATTCGCTTCGATTCAGTTCCTTGAATCCATTGCTTTTTGATGATTGCAATTCCAAGTATTCATATCCACCGGATGCAGTCTTTCTCACAATGGCGGCATGTTTACCACAAGTGAAGTAATATTCTTTTCCCGGCTTGACTTGTTCAAGCAACTTGTTTGCCTTGATGAAATCGCTTGTGTGTTCCACCACCGTACCACCAACATGGGTTGCAATGTCGTTTATAATGGTTGAACGGCTGAAATTCAAGCGGCTTGTTCCATCCCTGAAATCCAACACATCAAATCCACACTTGTTGCCGGCATAAGCAAACGCCAACGATGAACAAGAACCTTTTGTCATGTCGCCACCGGCAAGACGTTCGATGATTTCCGTTTCGGTCAACTTGGTTGCAAGTTCTTTGACCTCTCGATATTCAATTTTGGCATCATCCATCAACTTAATGATTTCATGTAAGTTTTCTTGCATATCTGGGTTGGCGATTCTCTGTTTCAATTCCTGAATTGCCTGTTTGAACAATGGCTTGTTAGCAATCCAATACATATTGTTGGATTCGGCATTGTCCAACATGGCTTTCATTTGGGAAACATCAATGCCAAGGTTGCTTGCTTCCCTGATGGTATTGTGCATGTCTGAAATGTCCGCCTTGTATTCTACTTTCAGTTTACGCATTTCTGCCTTGCCCGATTCGATAAGGTTTTTCGCAAGTGTCGGGTTCTTGGCATTAAGGGCTTCATATATCTTGTACACGCTTACCCATTTCGCCAATTCATCCCTGATTTGGCCAAATTCAGCCTGTACGCTTTGCAATGCTTTTCTTTCGTCCCAACGGGCCTGTATATCGGCTTTTTGTTGTTCGGTCTTTACAGGCTTGATTGGTTTAGCCGGTGCAACATATTTCAATCCATCCGCCAAATTGGCATTTACAAAGTTGTCACGAATGAAATAAGGAGTTGAAGTCCAGTTGGCTTGTTTCTGCATGTTTTCTGCAACCCAATCTTTAAATCCTTGCGGCAAATCGGTGACGGCATTCTTTGGTACAAGCTTCTTGTATTCTTTGCCGTATAAGGCACTTTTAAGATCGGATAATTCCTGCTCATCAAATGTTTTTTCATCCATAAGGATAGCTGTTGCATAACACATGCATTGCGGGTGCCAACCAACGAACTTGAATGTTTTAGGGTAACGGCCTGTTAACCGCTGGCACAAATCACATTTGCATAATGGCTCATGGTTTGACCTGTGAACCTCAAAACCGACGACAAAATCAAGCTGTTGCCATCGCAGATAATCACTTTCACGGTATGCCATGTTTATTTCCGACCGTGTCAATCGCATCGCATTTTTATGAGCTGACCTATAAATACCCTGTCCTGGATGAAACGCTTTGGCTGCTTTTGAAAGAACGAGATTGCCATGTTTATCACGAACACGGCGAAACAATTTATCCGGGTTGTTTAAGTTTTGCTTTAAATCCCGTGACAATTGTTGTGCACTTCGCCCCTCTCCAAGACCAACGTCAAGGCCTAATTCAACTTGAGCCTTATACTGTTCGGTATATTTCCAAACTCTCTTGGAAAGGTCCAATCCTTTTATTTTCCGTTGCTGAAATGTTTGCAATGCATCAAGATTGCGATCCTGCAATTGTTCCAATCGTTTCTTCGATAATTTAGAGGTATCCATTATCGAAGCAATGAATTCATCATTCTTTTTGCAAGCAGCCAGCCATTCTTTTTTTACTCCTGTTTCGACAACAGAAGTTACATTATTTGCAAGCCCTGTAATTATTTTTTGAGCATAAACTTTTACATCGGGGTAATCGTCAAAAGAAAAAGGCTTATCCGGATCATATTCTCCTTTAACAGCAGCGTTTGCAATAGCTTTTGTTGCTCGATCAAACAAGGAATTGACGGCAGCAACATATTGTTCTGTCGTTCTAAAATGCTTTAGGTTATAGCTTTGAAAAGAAAATTTATTTACTTCCTTTTTCTTTTTTTTAGCCATTATATTATTCCATTATTGGCTCACCTATAACAAAAGAATTATCCCGATTTGATTCTTCCTGTATCTGTTCATAATCTTTATCAGGATCTTGTGTGAGATTTGCTCCTTTGACGCTTGCTTTCTGTGAAACGAGGGGCTTATTGCCATTTGCGGCCAGCCACATGTTTATTTCGTCAATCTCGTTTACAGGCATGTAGGGCGTGATTTCAGGCTCTATCTCCAACTCTTCACAGTCTTTTTCAAGTGCTGTATTAAACTTGCCTATATAGGCCTTAATTACGTTTACACGGCGCTGTAAATAGTCATCGAATATCTCTCTTTTATCCTGCA
>DUTX01000088.1 GCA_012841865.1 Acholeplasmataceae bacterium
TGTCACTTAAATTATAGCGAAGACTCACCTCATTGTAAAGATGAATATTATTAACTAATACAGTTATGGTGATTTTCACCATATTTTTTATTTTTTTGATTTACCCACAACAAGTTGACACTATCAGTAAAGAACTTAAAATTGACAAAAGTCCCCATAGGGTTTATAATAAAAATGAATTATTTTTTATGAAGAGGTAGATTATGTGGATTAAGTTTCGTCACAAAGTAACATTTGCTATTCTTAGACCAATTCTTAGAATTTATTTGCGGATAAAATATGGGTATCGAACAAAAAAATACCGTCTTGAAAAAGGACCGTATTTGCTTCTCTTTAATCATTCGACGAACTTAGATCCGTTGATGATGGCCTTATCGTTTAAAGGCCCGATTTATTTTATGACCAATGACGACCTTTTTAATATTCCAATTATTTCACCGGTGATTAAATATCTGGCAGCGCCGATTCCGAAAGCTAAAGCAATCAGGGATATAGGAGCTGTTAAATCCTGTATCCGGGTAGCCAGGGAAGGCGGTAAAATCGGAATTTCTCCGGAAGGAAACCGTACTTACAGCGGTCGTTTGAATCATATAGATAAATCGATTGTAAAACTGGTAAAGCTATTAAAAATACCGGTTGTCTTATATAATATCAAGGGCGGATTCGGAGTCAATCCCCGCTTTTCCAGACAACTGCGCAAAGGAAAAATGTATGGCGAAATAAACCGTATACTATCTGTTGATGAGATAAAAAATTATACTGAAGAAGAAATTTATGAGATTATTTTGAAATCTTTGGATGTCGATGATGTAGCTCTTAATTTAAAATACAAAGGAAGAGCGCTTGCGGAAAATCTTGAAAGTGCATTTTATGTTTGTCCGGTATGTAATGACTTTAGAAATCTTGAATCAAAAGGCCATTTCTTTGGTTGTAAAGAATGCGGTCTCAAAGTCGAATATACCGAAGAACTTAAGTTTCGGACTGATGATGAAAGGTTTAAATTTAAGACGGTTGCGGAATACTATCGTTACCAAGAAGATTTCATTAGAAAAACAGATGTTACGAGAGTTACTTTTTCTGATCAGAATATCGTACTTAAGGAAATAGTCCGCAATTTTCGGAAGAAAGTGCTTAAAGGAAATATTTCTTTTAATCATAAAGAATTACGAATCTGGAATGATGAGAAAGAAATCAGAGTCAAATACGAAGATATCATTTCTTTTGCCATCGTTTACCAAAACAAATTAATCATTAATCTGGAAAACCATACTTATCAGGTTAATGCTGATGCTTCATTTAATGCACTAAAATATATGCATTTATTCAATCAAATCAGAAATTATAAAGAAGGAGTCCGAGATGGCGTTTTGGGAATTTAATATCAATTTTAAACAGCTTTGGATTATTATCGGAATTATCACTGTATTGTTTTTGATTTCTAATGTACTAAGAAGAAAAGTTGGAATAATCAGAAAAAGTTTGCTTCCGACTGCGATTATAGCAGGTTTGATATTGTTAATCTTAAAATCATTAGGACTGTTTGAACTCTTTAACATCGACCGCAAAGAAATTAATGATTTTTTTGAAGCCATGACATATCATGGTTTAGGTCTCGGTGTTATTGCTATGACCTTAAAATCAGCAACAAAGGAAAAAGCGAAGGGAAAACAAGTCGATGTTTTTAACAGTGGGCTGATTACAGTTAATACTTACCTGGTTCAGGCAATAATCGGCGTAGCAATAACTCTATTTCTTTCCGTAACCTTCTTAAAAGGCTTGTTACCCGCTGCGGGGCTCTTATTACCCTTGGGATTCGGTCAAGGTTCCGGTCAAGCGGTAACATTTGGAGAAATTTTTGAGACTAAGCACAACTTTATAGGCGGAGCCAGTTTTGGTCTTACGATTGCTACAATCGGATTCCTTGTTGCTTGTTTTGTTGGTGTCGGTCATATTATCTTGATGCGGCGTCGGGGAAAAATTAAAGATGCGGAGAAAAAAGAGTTTGTAACGACCGAAGTTGTTGCATCTCCGAACGAAGTTCCGGTTACGGAAGCCGTTGACCGCATGACCATCCAAGTTGCTTTGATTCTTTTTGTGTATTTCTTGACATACCTCTTTATGTACGGTGTCGAAAAATTGCCTTTAGGAACATTTGGAAACGAAAAAGTTAAACCTATGGTTTGGGGCTTTAACTTCCTAATCGGTTCCTTACTTGCGGCGTTACTGAAGGTTGTTTTCAGAGGTTTGAAAAAAGCAAATTTGATGACCAGGGATTATCCTAATAATTATCTGTTAAACCGCATTTCCGGATTTAGTTTTGATATGATGATTATTACAGGAACCGCAGCAATAGAAATTGAGGTTTTAAAAGAATTAATCGTTCCTTTAGTTTTAATTTGTCTCATCGGCGGGATTGTTACATATTTCTATGTCAGAAAACTTAGTTATGTACTTTTCCCGTGTTATCAAGAAGAAGCATTCTTGTCGCTTTTCGGAATGCTTACCGGAACCAACAGTACGGGAATGATTCTTTTGCGCGAAGTTGATCCGAGTTTTGAGACCCCGGCAGCAAGCAACTTAATTTACCAATCTTTCTATGCGATTGCTTTAGGATTTCCGTTATTTCTCTTACTCGGAGTCGCTCCCGAAGGTCCGATTTACACCCTTATTTCATTAATTATTTTAATTGTGATGTTTATTGTATTTAATATTGTTCTCTTTAGAAAGCAAATTTTTAGGAAAAAGGATAAAGCATAAATTATTGATTAATATCAATAATAAAAGTATATGTCATAAACATATACTTTTTTCTTGTTTGTTGCTTTCTCTTTAAATTTGGATGGATTTTATGTTATAATACATAATAGATTATTTGAGAAAACGAGGTTTTTCGCATGAATCCGAAAGAAAAAATTAGAGAGCTGGTTGAAAAGCTAAATCGTTACAGTTATGAATATTATGTACAAGACAACCCCAGTATCAGTGACCAAGAATACGACCGATTGTATAGAGAACTGGAATTATTAGAACAAGAGTACCCTGAGTACATTTTGAAAAACTCACCCACACAAAGGGTCGGAGACGTAGTCTTAGATCATTTGGAAAAGGTTACTCATGATAAACCGATGCTTTCGCTTGCTAATGCTTTTTCGGAAAGCGAACTCAAAGATTTTCATGAAAGAATCCAAAGAGCGGGCTTTAACCCTGAATATACCGCTGAGCTTAAAATTGACGGTATTTCCTTGAGTTTAAAATATAGAAACGGTATTTTAATTCAAGGGGCGACCAGAGGTAATGGTGAAGTTGGCGAAAATATCACGGCGAATGTAAAAACGATAAAAACGGTCCCGAAATTCATCAAGAAAAACATTGATATCGAAGTTCGGGGCGAAGTGTATATGCGTCGAGATGTTTTTGAATGTCATAATAAAGAGAGAACAAAAAACGGCGAAGAACCTTTCAAAAATCCCCGCAATGCTGCGGGTGGTTCGCTTCGGCAATTAGATCCAAAGATAACTGCAGCCCGTGAGCTTGATTTCTTCGCATTTTCAATCGTCGATCCGGAAACATACGGCATTATGAATCAATTTGATGCACTTAAGTTTATGGAACAATTGGGTTTTGAAGTTAACCCACATTATCAGCATTTTAAAAAAATAGATGAGGTTTTAGCTTATCTCGATTATTGGAAGGACGAGCGTCATAATTTAAACTATGAAACCGACGGCGTCGTTATTAAGGTAAATGATTTTAAAATGCAAGAAGAAATCGGTTATACGGTGAAAAGCCCGAAATGGGCAATTGCTTATAAATTTCCTGCTCAAGAAGTGGAAACGAAGCTTTTGGATATTGTTTACACCGTTGGTAGAACCGGAACCATTAATCCCAATGCTGTTTTGGAACCGGTGATGATTGGTGGTTCATTGGTTCAAAGAGCAACCCTTAATAATGAAGATTTCATTAAAGAAAGAGATATCAGAATCGGCGATTATGTTATCGTTCGAAAAGCCGGAGAAATCATTCCGGAAGTTGTTTCTGTAAATTTCGAGAAAAGAACAAATTCCGAACCTTTTAAAATGATTGAAAATTGCCCGGCTTGTGGTGAAAAAATCTATAAAAACGACAATGAAGCAGCTTATTATTGTCAGAATCCTGATTGCGAAGGCATCCGCCTTGCGGGGATTATATACTTTGCTTCAAGTGCCGGCATGGATATCGAAGGTTTGGGCGAAAAGGTTGTTGAAGATTTAAAAAGACGTGGCTTTATCAACAGCATTGCTGATATCTATCGTTTGAAAGACAAAAAAGATGAACTTGTACAAATCGAAGGAATGGGTGAAAAAAGTGTCAGCAATCTCCTTTCCGCAATCGAAAAATCCAAAGAAAACAATTTTTCTCAAGTACTTGCAGCTTTAGGAATTCGGCTTGTCGGCGGCAAGGTTGCGAAAACCTTAAGCAAACATTATTCCTCTTTTTCGGAATTGATGGAAGCAAGCATTGAAGAGCTGACTTCAATTAAAGATATTGGTTTACAAACCGCAACTAATATTGTTAATTACTTTAAAAATAATAAAAACTTAATTGAGGAATTAAAAAACCTGGGCATTAACCCAACTGTAGAAAAGGTTGAAACCCAAAACATATTATCCGGTAAAACATTTGTTTTGACCGGGAAACTCCCAACCCTTACCAGAGAGGAAGCGACGCTTTTAATTGAGAAATACGGTGGTAACACTTCTTCTAGTGTCAGCAAAAAAACTGATTATGTTTTAGCCGGTGAGGATGCGGGAAGCAAGTTAAGAAAAGCCCAGGAATTAAATCTAAAAATTATCAGTGAAGAAGATTTAAAAAATTTGATAGGAGAATAGCATGCAGAAATATATTGATATCAAAGGCGCAAGAGAAAACAATTTAAGAAACATCAATATAAAGATCCCAAAAGAAAAGTTGGTCGTCATGACCGGACTATCGGGAAGCGGTAAAACCTCCCTTGCTTTTGATACGATATATGCGGAAGGGCAAAGGCGTTATGTAGAAAGTCTGTCTGCATATGCCCGTCAATTTTTAGGTAACATGGAAAAACCAGATGTCGATTCGATTGAAGGTTTATCGCCGGCAATTTCCATTGATCAGAAGACCACCAGCAAGAACCCACGCTCGACAGTTGGAACGGTGACGGAAATCTATGATTATTTGCGTTTGCTTTATGCGCGAATTGGGAAAGCATATTGCCCCAATCATCATGTTTTGATTTCCTCTCAAACCGTGAATCAGATTGTCGACCGCGTTTACCAAGCTGAAGCAGGAGCCAGAGTTATCATTTACAGCCCGGTCGCAGTTGGCAAGAAAGGTACACATGAAAAAACCATTGACTTGGTTCGAAAAGAAGGCTTTTCCAGAATGCGGATTGACGGAAAGTTGTATGACCTAGACCAAGAGATTAAATTAGAAAAGAACATCAGACATATTCTGGAAATTGTTGTCGACCGGATTAAACTCCGGGAAGACGTCCGTTCGCGTCTTTATGACTCGGTTGAAACAGCCTTGAAATTTGGCGATGGTAAGGTTCTGATTGCATTAAATGATAAAGAACAGATTTTCAGTCAGAAGCTAGCCTGTCCCTACTGTGATTTTTCAATCCCGAAACTTGAACCGCGCCTTTTTTCCTTTAACTCACCCTTTGGGGCTTGTCCTGAGTGTAAAGGGCTCGGCCAGTTACAAAGAGTGGATGAGAATCTCTTGGTGACAGATCCGAAGTTATCAATTCGCCAAGGTGCGATTAGGTATTTAAAGAATATTGTCGATACTGAAAATATCGAATGGCAAGTTTTCGAAAGATTAACTTCGCACTATAAGATTGATTTAGATAAACCTTACGGAGAGTTAACTCCCGAAGAAAAGGAAATCATTATGGTCGGTTCTAAAGAGCCGATTACCTATCAGATTACAACAAGAGGTAATTTTACCTACAAGAAAACCCAATATATCGAAGGCATTGCTTCTTTAATCGAAAGACGATATGTTGAGACCACTTCCAGGTTTTCTAGGGAATATTATAATTCATTCCTTGCTGATTATCCTTGTCAAGTTTGTGGCGGCCAAAGGCTTTCTCGGGAAGCATTGAGTGTCTATGTCGGCAAGAAGAATATTTGGGAATTAACGGAAATGAGCATTTCCGAAATCTTAGCTTATCTTTCCAACCTAGAATTATCCGAGTATGAAACGGTGATAGCTAATTTGCTGTTAAAACAAATCATCGAAAGATTAAACTTTTTAGTAAATGTAGGTTTGGAATATTTAACACTGAGCCGCCCGAGTGCTACTCTTTCCGGCGGTGAAAACCAAAGAATCAGACTCGCAACACAAATAGGTTCGCATTTAACCGGAGTCCTCTATGTTTTGGACGAGCCATCGATCGGACTACATCCGCGCGACAATGCTCGTTTAATTGATTCCTTAAAGAAAATGCGTGATCTCGGCAATACTTTAATTGTTGTTGAACACGACGAAGAAATCATGCGTCAATGCGATTACTTAATCGATATCGGTCCTTATGCAGGGAAAGCCGGCGGCGAAATTGTTGCGATGGGGACACCGGAAGAAGTAATGGCGAATGAAAACAGTCTTACCGGCCAGTACCTGTTGGGTAAACGTTCGATACCGATTCCGAAGGAAAGAAGAAAAGGAAACGGTAGATTCTTAAAAATTATCAATGCGCGAGAAAATAATCTTAAAAATATCGATGTTGTGATCCCGGAAGGAATGCTTATTGTTTGTACAGGGGTGAGCGGAAGTGGGAAATCAACCTTAATGTTGGAGATTCTTTCTAAAGAATTGCATAAGCGCATATACCGTTCGAAGGTAACGCCCGGTAAATGTGATGACATTCTTGGAATCGAAGATTTTGAAAAAGTCATCGATATCGACCAAGCACCGATTGGGAGAACTCCGCGCAGCAATCCGGCAACCTATACAGGGGTTTTTGATCATATCCGTGACCTTTTCGCAACCACCGTGGAAGCGAAAATGCGGGGCTACAATAAAGGTCGCTTTTCGTTTAATGTAAAAGGGGGAAGATGTGAGCGATGTCAAGGTGACGGTGCGCTTAGAATCGAAATGCATTTTCTTCCCGATGTTTTTATTCCTTGTGAGGAATGTGAAGGCAAACGCTATAACCGGGAAACTTTGGAAGTCAAATATAAAGGAAAGACGATTGCGGATGTGCTTGAAATGACGGTTGATGAGGCGGTTGAGTTTTTTGACCGCCTTCCGCAGATTAAAAATAAATTAGAAACTTTAAAAAATGTCGGTTTAGGCTATCTGAAACTCGGCCAAAGTTCGACGACACTTTCCGGCGGTGAAGCCCAAAGAGTGAAGCTTGCAAGCGAACTCCATAAACGAATCACCGATCGGACCATCTATATGCTTGATGAACCGACAACCGGACTTCATTCCGAAGATGTAAAAAAACTGCTTGAAGTTATCAATTATATCGTCGACCAAGGTGCGACTGTGATAATAATTGAGCATAACCTTGACGTAATTAAGACTGCTGATTATATAATAGATTTAGGACCCGAAGGCGGAAATGAAGGCGGCTATGTAGTTTTTGCGGGTACGCCGGAAGAAATCGTGAATTTTGAGGGCTCTTATACTGGAAGGTATCTTGCGAAAGTATTGAAAAAATGAGGTAAATTTTGAACAAAAAACTATTTTTTCTGATTGCGATTATTTTTTTCTTTTATACAATTACCGAAATAACAGAAGAGCTAAATATCTTTTATCCACTTACGAATTGGCTCCTCACCATTCTGTTTGGACTTGCGCTTTTTAGTGCCGATTATCCGCGGATATCGCTTACTTGTTATTTGCTTTTCATTCTATCCTTTCTTTTTTATCGCAATCCTGTTGAAGACAATTTTAATTTTGATTTTTATTTATGGGACTGGCTGAAACTTGCCCGGAAGAACAGAATTGTCTTCATCAATATTTTCGGAAATCTTTTGTTATTTGCTCCCTTGCCTTTCTATATTCGCGGGAAATATTCCCTGTTAATCATTATCGCCCTTGTTTTGGTTCTTGAATTGATGCAGTATATTACCAAAAGAGGTGTATTTGATATTGTCGATATCTTCTTAAACATTGTTGGCATCAGTTTAGGATTTGTCCTGAGGAGGTTATATGGAAAACAAAGATAAAGAAAAAAAGCAAATAGAAAATGAAGAACAAGAAGTTGAAGAAGAGCATAAAGAAAACCAAGATGATGATTTAAGATTCGCTCCTGAGGATTTAAAGAAATTTATTGAAGAACTGAAAAACAGATATAATTTAGACGAAGAAAATATCAGGATCGTTAAAATAGAGCGGCGGAAGCCGAGTCCGAAACAGATTTTACTTTCTTTTCTGTTTTCGTATTTATCAGATTTTATTTTGATTATCTCTTTAAACGGTTATTTGGGTTTTGCTCCGTATAAATTTTTTCGGCTCTTATTATTTTCGGTCATCTTCTCAACTACCGAAATTTTGATTCGGGAATTGATGATGAAATATTATCCGAAATTGATGTTTTATTCATTCGGAACAATTCTCTTTCCGATTACAATTACGGCGCTGATCTTTGCTTGGTGGGTTACGCCCGGACTCCAAGTTGATTCCTACAATAATCTTGTCGTCTTCTTTATCATTTTTTTGATACTGAGAGTGATTATTAATTTCTTGTTAATGAAAAGAAATCGTGATAAAATGTTTAGGAAGATAAAAGGAGGAAAATAATGGTGAAAAGCCCAGTAAATAAAAAAATGCTCGTCCTAATTTTAACTGCCTTCTTAGTTTTTTTAACTGGATGTGCGATTAGGGATGGAGTTGATGCTGTCGGAAATGATATAAATATCATTGATCGCGTTGCCTTTACAGTTTTTGGCAGGAACATCTATTGGTATGCAATTTGTATCATTACCGGGATTGCGCTTGCTTATTTTTACGGTCTTCACATCGCTAAGAAAACCGGGTTTAAAGAAGAAGATTTAATCGACGGATTTATAATCGGAGTTATCGTTGGAATCATTGGTGCCCGCCTCTATTATGTTGCTTTTGCTTGGAACGAAGGAGGTTATGCCCAGGATCCGCTCCGCATTATTACCGGTTTTGTAAATGAGGAAGGAGGCCTTGCCATTCATGGCGCTGTGCTTTTCGTTGCTGTCTTCGTTTACTTTTATTGGCGGAAACGACGGTTTAATTTTTACATCTTGGGAGAAATGCTTGCTCCTGGATTTATGATTGGTCAAATTGTGGGGCGTTGGGGAAATTTCTTTAACCAAGAAGCTCATGGAGGACCGATTTCTACAAGCCTTGTAGAAGGAAGAGCATATTTAGAAAAGTTGCTTTTGCCTGACTTCATTATCGACCAAATGTTGATTTCCGACAGCAGTTATTATGCAGCAATTGATTCGCCGACTCGTTATTACATGCATCCCACCTTTTTGTACGAGTCTTTCTGGAATTTTATCGGTTTATTAATCATATTGATTACCAGAAGATATTGGAAAAGGTATTGGGTGGGAGATGCGGTGCTCTTTTATATGGTTTGGTATGGAGTTGGAAGAATCTTTGTTGAATCTCTTCGCACCGATTATTTACCGTTAAATATATTCGGTTTAGAACTAAGGGTCGCTCAGGTAGTTTCTGTTCTGATGATTATTGCCGGAGTTGTGCTTTATATCTTAAGAAGAGTCTTTAAGGTTCATCCGATATCTTATCTAGATACCCTGGAAGCAAATAAATAGAGAGTTTACGGAGGTTAATATGTATGATGTTTTAATCATAGGTGCCGGGCCGGCAGGGATTTCGGCTGCCATTTATGCTTTAAGAAATGACTTAAAGGTCGGAATCCTTGAAGGAGAAGCGCCCGGAGGAAAAATGGTCTATACCGCAACAATTGAAAACTATCCGGGTTATTCCACAATTGATGGACCCGATCTAGCTTATACGATGTTTAATCAGATTATCAATCTTGGTGCCGATTACATTGGCTTTAATGCAACAGGCATCCGCAGGGAAGAAGGATATTTTGTTGTGAGCGGAGACGAGGACTTAAAAGCCAAAACGGTTATTATTGCGACGGGAACAAAAAATAAAAAATTGGAAATTCCCGGCGAAGAGCGCTTAACTAATAAAGGTATTTCCTGGTGTGCGATATGTGACGGCGCACTTTACCGAAATAAAGAAGTAGCGGTCATCGGCGGCGGAAATTCAGCGTTTGAAGAAACAATATATCTTTCTGGAGTTGTTAAGAAGGTATATTTGATTCACCGTCGCGAGGAGTTTCGGGCTGAAAAACAGGTTATTGAGAAAGTTAAAAGTCTTGAAAATGTTGAGTTGATTTTAAATACGGTCGTTTTGGAATTTGTCGGGGAAGAAGACCTGAAAAAACTAATCTTAAAGAATCTAAAAACTAAAGAAGTGACAGAACTTCCTGTCAGCGGTTGCTTTGAGTTTGTCGGTTTGCTTCCCGCAACTGATTTTGTTCAAGATCTCGGAATCCTTGATGAAAATGGCTATATTCCCGTAAATGAAAATCAGGAAACCAAAATCGCAGGCTTATATGCGGTCGGAGATGTAGTCACAAAGAAAGTGAGACAAATTGTAACCGCCGTCAATGACGGAGCGATTGCAGCGCTGGATATCATCAGGAAAATCAGATAAATGTCCTTTTCAAGAGAAGTTAAAAAAGAAATCAGTTTAATACAAAACGAAGAGTGCTGTAAACGGGCGGAACTCTATGCTTTGATTCGCTTTCGTTCGACTCTCGCTTTCTCAAACAAGAATTATAAAATTATTTTTACAACCACTTCGAATTTTACCGCCAGAAGAATTGTCTATCTTGTAAAGAGTTTGTATGATATTAAGGTCTCGCTTCTCCAAAAGGAAAGAAACAAGCTTGATAAAAAACCGCTTTATTACTTAGTCATCGCAAGTCAAGGCCGCCATATTTTGGAGGATTTGCATTTATTGAAGGCGGATCATACTTATAATGAAGCGATTGCTACAAAAATGTTTAAAAAAGATTGTTGTAAAGCGAGCTTGCTTCGGGGTGCGTTTCTGGCTAAAGGCTCAATTAATGATCCTTTCAAAAATAAATATCATTTAGAAATTGTTGCTAATAACAGTCAAGAAGCAGAATTTTTTATTCAGATATTAGAAGAAATCGGTGTTGAAGCAAAGACAATAACCCGCTCTAAAGGCGAAGTTGTTTATGTTAAAAAGGCGGAGAATATTGCCGATTTTCTGAAATTTATTGGTGCGAACACTTCTCTTTTTGCTTTTGAAGATCAAAGGATTAAAAAAGATTTGAATAATTATGTCAATCGCATCATGAACTGCGATGTTGCTAATGAACAAAAAGCAATTGCAAGTGCAGCTAAGCAATTGGAAAATATTGCTTTCTTAGAGAAAAATTACGGCTTAATTAATCTTACGCCGCGTTTGCTTGATGCTGTGGTTCTCAGAATGACTTATCCCGATGATTCCTTATCCCAACTCAGTGCAAATTCCAAAGAAACGATTAATCGTTATCTTTCGAAATCAGGTTTAAGTCATTGTTTTAAAGATCTTGAAAAACTTGTAGAAGAAATAAAAAAAAATAAGCCAACTTCATCGCTTAAGTAGCTTATTTTTTAATTTCTATTTTCGAAAAATCTAGTAATTCCGAAATATTTATATCTAAATGTTTCGCAATCTTCTCGATATTTTTTAAGGTAATGTTCTTTTCGGCACGCTCGATTTGACCCACATAGGTTCGATGCAATCCGCATTCATAGCCGAGTTGTTCCTGTGTTAAGCCTCTTTCAAGTCGCAGCTGTCTTACTCTCAGTCCGAAAAGGACATTTATATCATTTAAATCGTATTTTTTCATATATATCAACCAAGTATAATGATACCTTAAAGATTTGCGTTTTTCGACAGCCTAAAAGTAGCATTTGGAGGAAAAATGAAAAATATTGGTATTGACATTGTAAAGTTGGAAAGATTCCGAAGTTTTCTTGAAAATGAAAGAAAATACTCAAGGATTCTTTCCGAAAAAGAAAGGCGTATTTTTGAAAGTTTCACCTCACCACAGCGTCGTTTAGAATACCTTGCGGGTCGTTTTGCTGCTAAGGAAGCAATCATTAAAGCCGTAAGTGCTAGCGGAATCAGATTTGACTATGTTGAACTTTCGGTTTTAAACGATGAAAAAGGGGCTCCGTATTTAGAATCTGAAAAACTGAAAAGTTTTGAGATTCTGCTTTCGATAGCGCATACTGAGGATGATGCGATTGCGATTGCGTTATTAAAATAAAAAAACCAAGAACTATGAACTGATACATGTCAAGTAGACAGTAATAAAAATAAAAATATTTAAGCTATTAATGCTTGTTTTCGATATTCTATCGGAGGCAAGCATTTTAATTTACCTTGTAATCGCTTATGATTATAAAA
>DUTX01000089.1 GCA_012841865.1 Acholeplasmataceae bacterium
CACAAACCTAAAGATTGTCATCCTTGGAAATACTTTAAATATAAGAGAAAGTCAAAACGTATTACTGCTTAAAACTGTAAGAATGTTTACAGTTTTTTAGTGAAAAATTCATTATATATTGACAGAAAAAATACTAATCAGTGCTTAAAGGGACATAGAAAAAAAGGAATAAGAAGCTTATTTTTATTAATTTCACTATAATATCTTACTTTAATTTGAAAAATAAAACATCAAGTGCTTTAAGGACCTGATGTTGCTTTTTCATTTCTTCTTTTAATAATCATAACAATTAAATTTTTAATTGAAATAAAGAACATATCAACCAGCAAAAAGAATAAACCATAAAGAAGCGGTTCAACCCCCAATGTAATTGTCCCCTTAGGTAAGTCTTTTACTTTTATCGCAATGATATTTATCTGAATATAGATTTGAGCGACCGCGATGGTAACTAAGATTCCGTAAATAACATTTACAAAAAGTGTCCAAAGTTTTTTAGAAGCTACCGGTAACATCATATATTTATGGAATTCTTTCTTGTCTGATTCGAAATAAAGAAAAGCCGTATTAACAAATAAATCAGTAATGACTCCGGTAAATAACCCGAGAAAAAGCACCGCATCCAAATCACTTAAAAAGAGCCCCAAGCCCCATAAACCGAAGTAACAGATTGCTCCGGCAACCCAGTATTTAGCAAAGAGCGCCTTAACAAATGTCGGTATCTTTGCTAGCCGATCAATTTTGTAAGGATCCTGAGGTGGTTTTGGTGAATCGGTCTTTACTTCAGCATTTGGTTCTTGTTTTAAAGCCTCGACCAATTCATCTACGGCTTTGGATTTTAGTTTATAGTGATTATGCAGTTCTGCTTGCGAATTCTTGTTTTTGTTTTTCATACCGGACCCCTATCCTATTATAAACCAAAACAGCTCTTAAATAAAGAGCTTTTGGCTTTTAGTCAAGTTCACTCTTAGCAAATTCAATGTCATCAATATAGATTTCTTCCTCTTCGAGGTCAACTTTAGTATTAATTTTTTGAAGTAATTTTCCGTAAATCGGTATTGTTACGATTGAAAGAAAACTAATCGCATTAAAGATAATATGAACAATAGTGGTGCTTTTGGCTTTTAAAATAAATGCTGTATCAGCAGTTATTTCTACCGGTTTTTCTTTTAAAACAGTAGCGTAATGAATAAAATAATAGAAAACTGCCTGAGCGTTGATAGTAATAAAAATCATAATGCAGACTAAAATAATCGAAACAATTTTTGGTTTTTTCCGGTTTGGAAAAGCGGTTGCGAAAGTGATGATGGTTAAAAACGAACAAAGCGTAATGATAAATAAGGTTAGTCCCATACCCGGTTCGTTGATTTGGGCAACAGTATCTGAATAGTCAGTTAAATTTAGATTAAGAACAAGACAGGTTACAATCAACAGCGCTAACGGGATGAAATTAGGTTTCCGTTTTAACTTAACTAACCGCTTTCTCAACCATTCTTTAGCTTTCGTAAGAAACACCTTTGTTTTCTTTTTTAGCCAATTGCTAAAATTTTTAAACTTTTCTTTCATAGGAACCTACCTGATTGCCATTGTGGTTTCTTTATCAAAGAAATGAATATTTTCAAAATCAAATCCGATTTTGATAATATCATCCACTTGATAATTTGCCCACCTTTTAAATTTACAGATTATTTTTTGATTCTTTAAATAACCATGAATTAAAGTTGATTGGCCAAGGTTTTCATTAACCCAAACCTTTAAGGGGATGTCGCCTTGTTCATAAATATGTTCAGCTCTAATCCCCATAACAACCTTTTTCCCGACATAATCTTTTAAAGATTTTTGATGGTGCAGATCCAAAGGTATTTCAAAAAGCGGTGAACTAATCGCATTCCTTTTTACTTCCACATCAAGAAGATTCATTGGCGGTAAGCCGATGAAGTTTGCAACAAATAAATTGTTCGGTTTATAATATAACTCTAAAGGTGTGCCGATTTGTTGAACATATCCCATTGACATACACACAATTTTATCAGCTAGGGTTAAGGCTTCCATTTGGTCATGGGTAACATAGATTATCGTTGCGTTTAATTTTTTATGTAACAACAATAATTCGCGTCGCATTGCATTGCGAAGTTTCGCATCCAAGTTGGATAAGGGTTCGTCAAATAAAAATAGTTTCGGATTGCGAACAATTGCCCGGCCGATAGCAACTCTTTGGCGTTGACCGCCGGATAATTGTTTGGGTTTTTTATTGAGTTGTTCTGTCAAGCCTAAAATTTCTGCCGCCGCCAACACCTTTTTGTGAATCAAATTGGAGTTTTCTTTTCTTAAAACCAAAGAAAAGGCCATATTTTGATAGACAGTCATATGCGCATATAAAGCATAATCTTGAAAGACAAAAGCGATATCGCGGTCTTTGGGAGGAATAGCAGTAATATCATTACCGTCGATGATTAAGCGACCGTCGGTAATATCTTCTAAGCCCGCCACCATTCGGAGTGTTGTTGTTTTTCCGCACCCCGAGGGACCGACTAAGACGACAAATTCGCCTTCTTCAATTTCCAGATTAAAATCATATACCGCTTGTACATTGTTATCATAGATTTTTTTTAATCCGATTAATTCTACTTTAGGCATATTACACCTCTTCTGTTGGCGGTATTTTTAAATTACTCTCGATATATCTTTTTAATAAAGTTGAATTCCAAAAGCTCCTGACAGCTGCAAGGATAAGAAAAACACTCGAAATAATAAGGTAAATACTTAAAGTCCGATAGTTTTGAGCAGTCATAATTTCCGCATCATAAGCTTGTTTTGGTATATAAAAGATTCGGAATATTTGGATAACCCCAAGCACAAACAATACATAAGAATATCGGCGTTGATATGCTTTTACTTCTTCTGCCGATAAGAAAACAATCAGCATGAAAAGTAAATTATAAATGACAGATATCCCCATTTGATAAGTATAGTAATGATTATCGTTATTTCTATATAGAGTGAAGAAATATAAGACATTGGCCAGTAAGCCGAAGATGCATAGAGCAAAGGCAAGACTATCCTTTTTGTATTTCATTTTGTCAATCGCAACCAAGTCTCTGGGCATACTTAGACCTCCCCTGGTATTGTTTTCGGCTTGATTTTATCAGCTAATAATTTATCTTCATATTTCATCAACATTATTTTCCATATCAAATTGATAATTAATAAAATTGATACAACTATCATCAAGGATAGCACAACAATATTAAGGTCTAACCATAATGTTGACTCAGTATAAGGAACGCCGGGAACATCATGACTGATTTTATACCAAATTTCAA
>DUTX01000090.1 GCA_012841865.1 Acholeplasmataceae bacterium
AAGTGTTTAGAGAAATCTAAAAATTAAGGTGGTACCGCGGAATTTTTTTCGTCCTTAAATATTAAGGACGTTTTTGCTTATAATATAAATCAGAAGGAGGAAACATGACTTTATTAGAAGAGTTAAGATGGCGCGGACTTATTTATGACGTCATCAATGAAGAAGAGTTAGAAAAACGTTTGGAAGAAAAACCGATTACTTTATACTGCGGATTTGATCCGACCGCCGACAGTCTCCATATCGGCTCTTTGATTCCGATTATCACTTTAATGAGATTTCATCGCGCTGGTCATAGAATAATCGCTTTGGTCGGTGGGGGAACCGGTTTGGTGGGAGATCCTTCCGGCAAGAAAACGGAAAGGGCTTTGAACGATAAAGAGACGGTTTTTGATTGGAGCGAAATTTTTAAAAAGCAATTTGCCCGTTTTATTCCTTTTGATAATAAAACTGCCTTTTGTGTTGATAATTACAAATGGCTCAAAGATATGAAAGCTTTGGATATGTGGCGAAATTATGGGCGTCATTTTAATGTAAATATTATGCTTTCGAAAGAATCCGTTAAATCTAGACTCGAAGAAGGTCTCACCTATTTGGAATTCTCCTACATGATAATGCAAAGCATTGACTTTTTAAAGATGTATCAAGATCCAAAACTCCATTGTGAGATGCAAATTGGCGGCCAAGACCAATGGGGAAATATTACTTCCGGGGTAGATTTAATTCGAAGGATCGAAGGGGCGGAAGCTCAAGTGTATGCTTTAACTATGCCACTTGTGTTAAAAAGCGATGGAACCAAATTCGGAAAAACCGAAAGCGGTGCGGTCTGGCTTGATTCTAAAAAAACAACACCATATGAAATGTATCAGTTCTTCTTAAATACTGCCGACGATGATGCCGTTAGATTCTTAAAATATTATACATTCCTTTCGAAAGCAGAAATTGAAGCTCTTGAAAAGGAAATGCAAGTAGCTCCGCATTTTCGTGCGGCTCAAAAAGCGCTTGCGAGGGAAGTTGTTACTTTAGTCCATAGCGAAGAAGCCTATCTTCAAGCCTTAAAAGTATCGGAAGCTTTGTTTAGCGGAAACATTAAGGATTTGAATGCGGAAGAAATTGGCATCGGTTTTAAGGATGTTCCTTCGCTTGAGATCGATTCTGAAATCAATATTATTGATTGTTTGGTTCAAGTCAAAGCTGCTGTTTCCAAACGTGAAGCAAGGGAGTTCCTGAAAAACGGAGCAATAACAGTTAATGGTAATATTGTAAAAGATTTTGAATTTACAGTTACAAAAGAAAATGCGATTGATAAGCAATTTACAATAATCAGACGCGGAAAGAAAAATTATTATCTTGTAAAACATTAAAAAACAGGCGTAATGCCTGTTTTTTAGTATCTTCCCAAACCAATCTTTTTGTATACTTTATGTAATTTTTTTGCTGCTAACACTTTGGCTTTTTCTTTTCCTTGATCGAAAAGCGCATCTAATTTTCCGGAGTTAATGATTTCTCGGTAGCGGTTTTGAACGACTTCAATTTCGCCCGCTACAAGTTCCGCTAAGTCTTTTTTAAAGTCTCCGTAACCCCGGCTTGTATATTTTTCTTCAATTTCTTCATAGGAAAGTTCGGAGATGAGGGAATAAATCGTCATTAAATTTGAAATTCCAGGTTTGTTATCCTTGTCATATCTGACTTGGGCTTCGCTGTCGGTAACCGCGCTTTTAATCTTTTTCTTGATTGTTGAAAGCGGATCAAGCAGGAAAACGCAGCCGCGCTCGCCTTCCGAAGATTTATCCATCTTTTTGCTTGGGTCCTGTAAGTCCATAATCCGGGCACCTTTTTCGCTGATTAAACCTTCCGGAACCACAAAGGTTTCTCCGAAACGATTATTAAAGCGAATCGCAAGATCGCGGGTCAATTCCAGATGTTGTTTTTGATCGTCGCCGACAGGAACATATTCCGCATCATATAAAAGAATATCCGCAGCCATTAAAGACGGATAAGTAAAAAGAGCCGAACTCACTCCCTGAACTTGCTTCTGCATTTTATCTTTATATTGGGTCATCCTTTCGAGTTCGCCCATATAAGAAATTGATTGCATTACAAATCCTAAAGCCGCATGTTCATTGATTTCCGATTGTACAAAAAGCGTTGTTCTTTCCGGAACTAATCCAGCAGCAAGGTAAATTGCCGCTAAGTTTTTGATGTTTTGTTTTAATTCTTTCGGATCTTGCGGGACAGTGATCGCATGCAAATCCGCAATAAAGATAAAAAACTCATAGTCTTTCATTTCGTTTTGTAACTTCACAAAGTTTTTCAGCGCTCCGAGATAATTACCGAGAGTCGGAATTCCGGTGGGTTTTATACCGGACAAGACAATCTTTTTCATTTTGCCACGCAATTTACTTGCTTTCCTCCTTACATTTAGTTATAAAAAAAGACCTTATTAAAACATAAGGACCAGTTTTTGGCGGTGCCACCTTATTTTCAAAACCGAAAGGTTTTGACACTCAAATCTTTAACGCAGACCTACGGCGATGCATTTCCTCATCACAACTAAAGAGTCCATTCATTAATCATTCAATAGCCGCTTTCACTGTCCGGCTTCGCTGAATTTGAAGGGGATTAACTACTAGCTCTTGTCATGGTTTTATAATATTGTAAAACAAAAAGATAGGTTTGTCAAGATTGGTTATTTCATTATTGTTTAGTTAAACAAAAATTTAAAGCAAGGGTTGTTGCTTAAAGTATAATTTTTGTGTATAATAGGATAATAAAAATATGAGATAAGGAACGAAGCAATGACAAGTATTGAAAAGAAAGTATTCATAAAAAAGATTTTAAGGTTAATCCTAATTTTACTAGTTGTAAGTATAATTTTAGTTACAGTAACATTAAATTTTTCTAAGCGTTATGATCTGCTCGGATGGTCAAATGCACTATTTTTTAGTGGCTTTTTATTTTTCGCATTTAGCTGGATGATGATAATTTCAAATGCAAATTTATTTATTGTTCCTCTATATGGTATAAGACAATTTTTGGCTGGGTTGTTAGGAAGAAAACCTAAAAAGGATATTATTGAATATCGTGATTCGAGAAGACAAATTCCAAGATATATTATTGTAACAACATTATGCTATGGGATAATAATTATGTTAATTTCTTTAGGAATCTATTATATATTTTAATTTTATTTCTTTAGATTATACTAAATAGAAGTTGTAAATGTTTCATACAACTTTTTTTCATAACATCTCAAATATACACTATGTTTAATAAATATTTGAAAGACCAGTTATGAAAGACCAGTTAACTTTTTTAAAAAATAAAATCTTCTAAAGACGTATTATGAATAAGACATATTTCTAAAACATATACTTTATCAAAATATCATACAGCTTGTAATGGTAAGGAATTATTAAAACTGTCATCAAATGTGTTGTTAGGAATAAACCAAAAAGAACGAAAATTATTGTCAGATATTGAAGACTAATGAAAACGCTTTACCAAAGATGACATTTTATCGAGTATCTTTGAGGCTTTTTAAACTATTGATCTGCAAGAAAAGCGGCTTTTAGTTAAGAAAAAGTGTAATTTTTTGGTTAAAAGTTTTAAAATTTAAGGATTATAAGCTTTTGAAAATAAGAGTTTGTGCTAATATAATTTAAATATTTAGCGAATAAATGTAAAAAAACGAAAAAACCGCCTAAAATTAATTCGCTAAAAATATGCAAAAACCTTCAAGTAAGCGTTTTCATCGCTAAAAATGAGTAGTTTTATTGAGATACTTATTGACAAAAATATATTTCCATAGTAAAATATAGCAACTACATAAGAAAAGGAGTGAGGATTTTGTTAAAGAGAATATTGGGATTTATGCTCGCTTGCTTATTGTTCTTGGGTTTAACTGGATGTGCATCCAAGATCGAAAAGCAAATTCGAGAAGCTCTTGATTTAGTATCCGTTCCTACTGGCGTAGTTGGAGACTTTGAAGTTCCAGCCGTTCAAGGCGATGTAGAATTGGAATGGAAGTCTGACAACGCTGCATTAGAAGTTGGAACGGTAGCTGAAGGAAAAGTCAATGAAGGAAAAGTCAATATTAAAGTTACGCGTCCAGATGATGATGTAACCGTAAAATTGACAGTTGAAGGAAAACTGAAGAAGAAAACATTAACAAAAGATTTTAATGTAATTGTTTACGGAGTAAATCGACCTGTACTGGATAATATCGATGAAGCTTCAATGGCTCTGGTTCAAGCAGGGTTAGAACTTCCGTCACGCACTCATACAGATTTGGACATTCCAAATATTAATAGAAAGATGCCTGTTGGTGTCGAAATTGCTTGGAGTTCCAGTAATGAGGATGTTATTAAAACTGATGGTAAAGTTACTCGTCCTGCAGGACAAGGTACTGGTGTTAAGTTAACAGCTACCTTAGTTGGTACACCTGAAGAAGGCGATGCAATTCAAAAGATTAGAGAATTCTTCGTTTTCGTATATGGTAAAGGCGTCAATATTGACGGTACTTATAAAGCTGCTTTCGGTGAAGTGCAAACATTAAATCCGTTGAACTCTACCCAATCTACTGAGTCTGACGTTTATGATTTATTAGTTGATCAACTCTACCATACTGATTATTACTGGGCGAAAGCTATTAAGGATGGCAAAGCCGCTTATCCTGGAGACTTCTCGCAAGTAAGAGATCGTAAAGAGATTGCAGATCCTGAAGATGGCAAGATTGAAATGCCTTATCTAGAACGTATCTTTACATTAGGTATGGCAGCTAAGTTCCCCTATAGTGTAGAACATGAAACTGATTTTGATTTAGGCTTTGGAGAACTTGATGAAAAAGCTTCAAAAGAAAAGCAAGACAGTGCCTGGATTATTGAATTGCGTAAAGATTTGCAGTTTTCTGACGGCACCGCGATTACTGCCGATACTTTTGAATATTCCTTCAAACAATATTTGGATGGAAAACAAAATAACGAACGTGCAAATTACCTTTACAATGAGGACTATATTCCGTTAGTAAACGGTGAAGGCTACTTCAAACAAGGAAGAGATAAAGATCCTGATAATCCGGAAGAAGGCAAATGGCCAGCAGTTGATTGGTCAGAAGTTGGTTTTGAAAAACTTGATGATCATAAATTTAAAATTACTTTAACCGGTAAAAAATCACAATGGCATGTTATGACCTATTTAGGAATCATTAACTTGGTTCATCCGGAAAACTTTAGAGACGGCTTCAATGCAGAAAGAACCGTTACTTCTTATGGGTCAGTAACAAATATTCCTGTCTCTTATGGACCGTATGTTCTTCAATCTTGGGAAGAAGACGTTAAATTTACTTTTGTTAGAAATGAAAAATACATCAAAAAACATGAATATCCAATTAAGACTATTGATGGTCCGATTATTAAAGACCAACAGGATATCATTAATGAGTTTAAAGCTGGCAATTTAGATGTTGCTGGTGTTGGTGGCGAATTCTGGAAAGAATTTATGGATAATCCGAACCTGTATGTATCTCCTTCTAACTCGTTCTATCGTTTTGCGATTAGTTTGGACCGCAGCGGCGGAACAAGTGGAAAAACTGCAGCTCCGATCCTGTTACAAAAAGATTTTAGAAGAGCACTTTACTTGGCAACAGATCGTATCGATTATACTAACGAAGTTCAGCCGCCTTCAGAACCGGCTCTTGGATTGTTAAGTAATATCCATCAAGTTTCTGAATGGGCAACAGGTGCTTATGAAAAGAGCGCGGTTGTATTACAACAATTAGAAGATTTAGGCTTATCACCTGATACCGGTGGTTATGACCTTGAAGAAGCAAAAGCTCTGTTTAAAAATGCATATGAAGCAGCAGTAGCTAATGGCGATTATGCTGCTGGTGAAAAAGTGGTTATTGAATTCAGTTATTACGATGCTGGTTCAAACGAAAGAATGGCCCAATGGGTAAAAGCTCAATACGAAAAAGTATTCAATAAAACAGTCCAATCCAATGGCGTAGATATTGAATTTGAAGTGAAATTTGCTCAGATGAACCAAGCACAATTTGTTGCTGCAAGAGATTCTGGTGACTTTGATATGTGCTTCACAGGTATGAGCGGTGCTACTTTCCAAGCAACTTTCGGTATGGGCTACATCTTCAGTAGAACATTCTCCACATTCTTGTCTGGCCGTGGTCATGATACAGGCAACTTACCTGTTACTGCAGAAATCATTTATCTCCATGATCTACTTTCTGCTAAAAATGCCGAAGATCTTAATGAAGAAGAAACAGCTTTCTTAGAAGCAGTTGACGAAAACGGCGTCTTTGAAGGAAAATTCGATGATCTGTTTAGGCTCTTTAGCAATACTGGTAACTTTAACCTTGACTATATTGGTCAACAAGAAGACTTAACAAGTATTACTGCGGCTTTAGAAAGAGCATTACTGGAGCAAGGAATCTGCGTTCCGTTATTCTCTGCTACAAGTGCTGCTGTTTTATCGGATAATGTTGTCAGAATGGCACCTTCATTCAGTCTCTTCATGGGCTGGGGTGGATTAAGATATACTTATATCAAAGCTTAATTTGATTAAAGGTTTATTTAATCAAAGCTATACAATTTAAAAATTTTAAGAACAACCCTAAATGGATTTTAATTCATTGGGGTTGTTCTTTCTAAAGAGTGGTGAAAAGCAAATGACAAGATATGTATTAAAAAGATTGGGATTAATGTTAATAACTTTTTGGATATTAATCTTTTTGATTTTTTTCTTTATCCGGCTAATGCCAGATTTCCATCAAACGGGTTTAAATGAGGATCCAGCTATTCGTGCAGAATGGTTAAGAAGACAGGGGTTAGACAAACCAATTATTGAACAATTTTGGTTGTGGGTCAAAAACATAATCGTCGATGGCGATTTTGGATATTCCTTTGTACGCAAACGAAATTCTATGGATGTTTTACTGCAACGCTTACCGGAAACGATTAAGATTAATGTTATTCCTTTCTTGATTTCGGTTCCTTTAGGTATTGCATTTGGTATTATTGCCGCATTAAAGAAAAATAAATTAACCGACCATGTTATTTCTATTGGCGTCATGATATTGATTTCTATTCCTTCGTTTGTAATAGCGGTTCTATTGCAATATTTATTCGTTTATCGATGGAAATTATTCCCCTCAATATATGTCTTGCCAAAAGATGAGGCGGCCCTTGACCCTGTCGGGAATATCCTTTCTCGGGTCTTGCCGACAATAGTATTAGCCTCGGGAATGATTGCAGGTTGGACACGACTCCTAAGGGCTGAGTTAAGTGAAACATTAACTTCTGAGTTTATGTTGCTTGCAAGAGCAAAAGGATTAACAAAAACACAAGCAACCTTAAGGCACGCTTTGAGAAATGCCTTTGTTCCGTTTTCACCAGCTATTATTGGTGGCTTTATATCACTATTATCCGGTTCATTGATTATTGAAAAAACATTTAGAATTGCCGGTGTTGGTGGCTTATATCTTGCTGCGATTGGTGGATCGGAAGGTTTGCCGGATTATCCGATGGTAATGGTAATTTCTTCATTTTACCTATCAATTGGATTATTAAGCGGCATCGTATCAGACTTATCTTATGGCTTTATTGATCCGCGAATCAAGATGGGAGCTGGTAAGCAATGAAATTAGAAAACTTAAATATCGATAAGAGTAAATTAGTATTAGCTGATCGCACTAAAGAATATCAAGATGATATTATTTCTACAAAACCTATCAGTTACTATAAAGATGCTTGGTTGAGGTTTAAACGTAATAAAGCAGCGCTTGTTGCGTCTGTTTTATTAGGTATAATCCTCTTTTTTACAATCTTCGGTCCCCATATGAAAAAATATGATTTGCCGAACCAAGATAAAATTGTAGCCAACTACTTCCGGGAACTGCCCCCGAAAATACCTGGACTTGAAAAGATTGGAATATTCAATGGTAATAAAACAATTAAAGGAAGAAATAAAGAGTTTATTGATTCCTTACCTGAAGGAATTGTCGTTCGTGTGGTTGACGAACGGGTAGTAGATGGTACTGTTTTACAGGATGTTGTGGTTGATTATTACAAATACCATTCTTATATACAATCATATGGTGATCAACTTGTAAATGGTAAACCCGATATCCAAACCAGACGGCTTAATAAAGAAGAATATGAGCTGGCCTTAGAGAAGAATGCTGTAATTCAATTAGTGAATTATCATCATGATCAAGGTATCTATGAAACACAAATCGATCTTTATAGATTTGCGCTTGATTCTAAGGCTGAAGATGTATATTTCTGGTTCGGAACCAATAGCCAAGGAGAAGATGTTTTTACTAATCTGTGGAAAGCATCAAGAATATCATTATTGCTCGCAACAATAATTACAGTAATAAATATGGTAATCGGCCTAATTTTAGGTTCGATTATGGGTTATTTTGGTGGAACCCTTGATATCTTATTTGAAAGATTTGTTGAAATTTTAAACAACTTGCCTTTTATGGTCATTTTAACATTGCTCGTATTGAGATATGGAACTGGGTTCAGTGTTATAATTTTTGCCTTTGTTTTTAACGGTTGGATTGGCTTCTATGGTACAACGAGAATTCAATTTTATCGTTATAAGAATCGAGATTATGTCTTGGCTGCACGCTCGCTCGGCGCCAAAGACGCACGAATTATTTATAAACATATTTTTCCGAATGCAATCGGAACCTTAATTACTTCTTTCTCACTAGCAATCCCGAGATTCATTTTTACCGAATCAGTCTTCTCATTCTTAGGAATAATTAATTACGCCAGCTCAACAAGCGTTGGGCGTATGCTTTCTGAAGGGCAAGATAAAATGAATCAACATTTCCATTTGATTTTGTTTCCGGCTATTTTCATATCGATTTTAATGCTCTCGTTTAACTTAATTAGTAATGGTTTGCGTGATGCATTTAACCCGTCCTTAAGAGGTGTTGAAGAATGAGTAATATAATCAGAAACAATCTAGATGGAAAAAAACCCGACAAAGACGTGATTTTAAAAGTAGAGAATTTACATATTTCTTTTAAAACACAACAAGGTATCTTGCATGCGGTTAGAGGGATTGATTTTGAATTATATCGTGGCGAAACCTTAGCAATAGTCGGAGAATCGGGATCTGGTAAAAGTGTTACAGCGAGAGCCGTTATGGGCTTATTAGCTGGAAATGCCAACCATGAAAGAGGTTCAATAATCTATCAGGGCAATGACTTAATGTTAATGCCAGAAGAACAGTTTCATCAGGTTCGTGGAACAAAAATTGCTATGATTTTCCAAGATCCCATGTCGAGTTTGAATCCCATCATGCGAGTCGGGAAGCAAATAACCGAAACATTGATCTTAAAAATGAAAATTTCTAAACAAAGTGCCAAACAAAAAGCATTAGAATTAATGCGGGAAGTTGGTATACCTGAACCTGAAAGAAGATATTATCAATATCCTTTCCAGTTTTCTGGTGGGATGAGACAGAGAATTGTTATTGCGATTGCACTTGCGAATAATGCTGAAATTCTAATTTGTGATGAACCGACAACAGCTTTAGATGTAACCATTCAAGGTCAAATTTTGGAACTCATAAATAAAATCAAAAAAGAAAGAAATTTATCGGTTATTTTCATTACACATGACCTAGGTGTTGTTGCTAATATGGCAGATCGGGTTTTGGTAATGTATGCTGGTAAAATTGTTGAATATGGTTTAACTAATGAGGTATTTTATAATCCCAAACATCCATATACATGGGCTCTTCTTGCATCAATGCCAAACCTAGATACAACGGATCGGCTGGATGCAATCCCTGGAACACCGCCTAATCTTGTTAATCCTCCGATTGGTGATGCCTTCAGTGTGCGGAATAAATATGCACTAGAAATTGATTTTGAAGTTGAGCCACCGTATTTTAAAGTGAGTGACACTCATTATGCAGCAACTTGGTTATTACATCCGGATGCACCCAAAGTTACGCCTCCAAAAGCTGTCCTTGATATCATGAAGAAAGGAGGACGGTTGAGTGAATAAGCAAAATAAAATTGATTATAATTATAAAGTTCTCGAAGTAAAAAATCTGAAACAATACTTTAAAACTGGCGTAGGCAGCCGTAAATTAGTCGTTAAAGCAGTCGATGGCATCAGCTTTGATGTTTATAAACGCGAAGTTTTTGGTTTAGTCGGTGAGTCCGGCTGCGGAAAAACGACTACCGGAAGAAGCATTATCAAAATTTATAATCCTACTAACGGTATAGTAAAATATAACGGCAGGATTGTCGGTGTTGGTTTGCAAGGAGTAGTAGAAGAAATTAAAAAACTGAAACGGGAACGTTATATAAAAATAATTCAACACAATCCTCTCAAAAAGAAGATTTTTGAATTAAAAAGTAAATCTCAAGTAAAAATTAATGTTCTCCTTGATGAAATTAAGAAAATTGAGGGTCAAGCAAATAATGAAATTATTGCTGTAAAAAGCAAACAAAATGAGTATAATAACTTGCTTGAGCTTGCGATTCATAAATATGAAACAAAAGCTAATGAAGTAAAAGCCATTCAAAAGAATAAGATAGATCGGCTTACCGAAAAAGATATAAAAGACATTATCCGCACATATAATAGAACAATTTTATCAATTGAACACAAACTGAAAGATAAGGTCCGTTATATTAAATCTCTTCCACTTAGTAAAGAAGAAAAAGTTGAAAAAGAAAAAGAAATATTAGCGACTCACGAAGATAATCTCAAAATTGCTCAGGATAAATTAATTAAAAGCATTGAGAGCATTGATCCTTCTTTATTAAAGGTATACGAAGAGGAAATCCATTCTAAAAATTCAATAAATTATGTCCCGAATGTTGATTTGAAATCAGAAAGTCTAAAAACACAGATTGCTGAGATTCAAGCTAAATATGGGCAAATATTGGCTGAATATAAAGCTGAACATGACAAGGAAGTTTCGGACATTAATGCTGAAAAACCTGACAAAACAGTTTTAAAAGAAACAATTAATAAAATCAAAGCTAACGCTGCTTTAAAAGTCGAAAAGCTTAGTGATGAGATTAAAGGGATAAAAAAAGAAACAGCAGAAAAAATTAATGAAATTAAAAAACATGCTAAGGAAAATCCTAATCTTTATCCTATAAATAAAAATGAAATTATTAAAATAAAAAAAGAATACAAAAAAATCATCCAAAAAGCAAAAAATAAACTACGCACCTATCGTTTCTATAATAAACTAAAAGAAACTCCTGAAGAGAAGAGTGTACGTCTTCAAAAAATAAATGATTTAAAAGCAGCATATTATGAAAAAATCAAAGGCTTGTCTCCGGAAGAAGTCAAACGCGAAAAGGCAGTCCTTGATGCTGAAATAAGCAAATTAAATGCAAATATACCTTGCTATAATAATACGATGTCAAAGATGCAAATGGTTTTCCAAGATCCGATTGCCTCCCTTAATCCACGTATGATAGTTAAGGATATAATTTCAGAAAGTTTGATTGTCAGAGGCGAACACAATCAGGATTTAATTAACGAAAAAGTAAATAAGATTTTAGATATTGTTGGCCTTTCACCGGATCATGCAACCAGATATCCTCATGAATTCAGCGGCGGTCAACGCCAACGGATAGGTATCGCCCGGGCTTTGATATCAGATCCTGATTTTATTATTGCGGATGAGCCGATTAGCGCACTTGATGTCTCTATTCAAGCCCAAATTTTAAATCTATTGAATGATTTGAAAAATCAATTAGGGTTAACAATTTTATTTATTGCTCACGATTTATCTGTTGTTAAATATTTCTGTGACCGAATTGCGGTTATGTATTATGGAAAAATAGTTGAGTTAGCTTCTTCGGAAGAATTATTCAAAAATCCTCTACATCCTTATACAAAATCATTAATTTCGGCTATTCCTCAACCAGACCCGATTTATGAGGCAACCCGGGTTCGTGTCCATTATAATCCGGCAATGCACGACTATAAAATTGATAAACCGGAATTGGTTGAAATAACTCCCGGTCACTTCATTTATGCAAACAAAGCAGAATTAAAAGTTTACAAAGAGCAACTAGAATTAAATAAGGAGTGAAAACAATGAAAAAAATCATATTATTATTTATTTTAGTTTTTGCGTCCTCAGTTTTGGTTGCATGTGACAATCAATCAGGTGATGATACTTTAAGCGTTGTTTTTTTTACCGGACCAGGTGCAACGCATGTTCCAACGGCGTATGATTTAAAAGTTGGTGGCAAGATTCCGCTTCCTGAAGAACCGACAAGCGCTGCTGCTGATTTTGTTGCTTGGTATAAGGAGCCGGAATGCATAAATGAATGGGATTTTGAGAACGAAACACTTTCCAAAAGCATTACCTTATATGCAAAGTGGGACTATTTCGTTTTCACAATCACCTATGATTTAAGGGGCGGATACTGGCCTGAGGACTTAGCTGAAGGGACTTACCCAACAACATATACATATTTAACCGAAGTTCGTTTTCCAACTGGAACTAAAGTTATTCCTATATCTCCAAAAGACGATCCGAACAATCCTTTTAGAGGCTTATTTTTGGGTTGGTGGTTAGAACCGAATATGACCGCTGAGGAACTGAGGAACACTCCAAAAACCGAAAGTATTCCTAAAGGATCAACAGGAGACATCGTTTTATATGCCTATTATACAAGGGACAGAATCTTTTAAAGAATAGCATTTCTAGCTGCAGAATTGCAGATAGGGATGCTTTTTTTATAAAAAAAACGTAAAATATTTTGAAGAATTTTGTTTATTTATAGGAAAAAATATGGTAAAATAAAAATGTGAAAAGGAGGTTGAATATGATAAAGCTTTATACTTCTCCTAGTTGCTCATCGTGTAGGAAAGTGAAAAAGTATTTTAACAAATACAATATCGCATATATCGAGAAGAACATTTTTACAACCCCCCTTACGAGAGATGATATTTTTAAAATGCTTTATAACAGCGAAAACGGCTTTGAGGACATTATTTCTACTAGATCTAATATCTATAAGGAAAAAGGCCAAGAAATCGAAAACATGAGATTACACGAATTGGTTGATTTTATTGTCGCTAATCCCAGCATTTTAAAAAGACCTATTATTGTAACTGATTTTGAAATTCAGGTTGGGTATAATGATGATGATATCGAACTCTTCCTTCCCGAAGAGATTAGAAATGCCGATTGTGAGCATTGTTTTGAAAAAGAACCTTGTGAATATGAAAAAACTATCAAGATAATTGATTAGTAAAAACGAGCGCTTAGCGCTCTTTTTTTATAAAAAAAGCATTGAAAATCAATGCCAGTTTAATTTAATCTTTTATAAGCTTTAAAAGCCCGTTTAATCTTTTTGTCAGCCTTTTTATATTTAATTCCTAATTCACTGATAATTTGAATAAATTCTCGCTTTGCTTCGTTGTAGTTCTTTCCTGAGTATTCAAGTTCATAATCTGTAATACCGAGATATTCGCTCTTATCAATAAAAAGAACACCATTTTTATAAGGTAAATACATTCTCAATGTCGACAAACTGAGAAAATTAAAGAGTCTTTGATCTCCGACGAGAGGAATCAGCTCATTTCGGATTTCACCTTCCGGAATCGTGCCGGTGTTACGGATCTCTTCAAATATGTTGTTGTCAATTGGAATTGTGATTTCCTGCAATGTATAACTCTTCTTACGCTTCAGAGTCAGTTCGAGTGTATCACGGTCGCGCACTCTTAATGAAGAATCGAGAGCTTTTAAGGAAAACCTTTTTGTATCAAAATAATGATTAGTTTGAAAATCTGTCCGATTTCCTTTAAACTTTTCGATTAACCTTTCATATTCATCTTGGGTTAAGAGTGTTTTGAATTGTACATTCGGACCTGTTTGCATTTTATTCCTCCATCTTGCTATACTATTCTAATATTATTTTATATTATACTAGATTATTTACAAATTGCAACACCTTTTACTTGTTATTATTATTGTACAAAGTATCGTAAAAACTCATAAATTATGATAAAATATAATATAAGGGTTAAATCGGGGAAAGGTTTTGAAAATATGAACGCTGAAAATTTGTATTGGAAAAAGTTTTTATTACCTTATGAGCTTGCGGTTGGTGGTTTTTTGATTAAACTTGAATCGCTTCGAAAAGATTTTATTTTAAGAAATGTTTATTATCCGATTGAACTTATTTCCGGGAGAGTTAAGTCGGTCGATAGTATTTTAGAAAAAGCAAAACGATTGGGTGTTAAATTTGAGAATATTTCTGAAGGAATTTATGACATCGCTGGAATCAGAATTACCTGTAAGTATATCCAGGATGTTTATCAGGTTTTCGATTTATTAAAGGTACGGAAAGATATTGATGTGCTTTGTGTAAAGGATTATATTAAAAACCCCAAGGAAAGCGGTTATCGCTCTCTCCATATAGTAGCTAAGTATAGGGTAGAAATGGTTGAAAAGCAAGCTCCGATTAATATTGAATTTCAAATTCGTACGCATGCAATGCATCTTTGGGCATCGATAGAGCATTCTTTACAATATAAATACTATTATCAGCTTCCACAAGAAATTAAGGGAAGGCTTTATCAAGCTTCGCTGATAACCGCACAATTAGATGAAGAAATGGCAAAGATAAAAAATGCAATGCAAGAGGTTGTTGTTGAAAAGGAAAGAAATGAAGAGTATGAGTTTGAAGATTTGAATATATTTTTAAATAATATAAGGCGGTGATGAAATGAAATATGCTTATTATGGCATGATTCAGAGTTTTGAAGCTCCTTTCGAATATGACGAAAATGATCCTGATGTGGTTTTTTCTTTCGGTGGAGACGGGACTATGCTCGGAGCAATTCATAAATATGAAGAAAAGCTCGATAAGGTTAAATTTATTGGCATTAATACTGGCAGACTTGGCTTTTTTAATGATTTTAATTTAGAAGAAATGCAGGATATTTTTGATATATTGATGAAAGGCAATTATGAAGTCGACCGTTACAACCTGCTTGAATATGTTTTGGATAACGGCGAGGAAACTTATAGAGGTTATGCCGTTAATGAAATAGCCGTTACCAATCCGATTCATACCCAGATTATTGATATCTTTATCAATGATAAACTTTTTGAAACATTTCGGGGGACTGGTTTTTTGATATCGCCGCCGACTGGTTCAACCGCATATAATAAGTCTTTGGGTGGAAGCGTGATTGATCCAAATGTTAAGGCAATTCAATTGACGGAAATTGCCCCGATAAACAACCGTGTCTATAAGGTTTTATCATCTCCGCTTGTTTTATCAGAAAAAGCTAAATTAAGGCTGGATGTAAAAGAAAGTGATCATAATTATATCGCTGTTGACGGAAAATATCTTAAATTTAAACAATTGAAAAATGTTTATGCCAAACTTGCTGATAAAACAGTCAGTTTCATTATGAAGAAAAACACTGACTTTTTTGATCGGGTAAGACGAGCTTTTATTGAATAAAAAAATAGGGAAAATCCCTATTTTCTTTTTGTCATAATTTCATCAATAATACCGTATTCCAAAGCTTCTTCCGCAAACATATAATTATCTCTTTCGGTGTCGCGGTTGATTTGTTCAATGGGTCTTCCGGTCTTTTCCGCAAGAATCCCATTCATTCTTTTACGTAAGCGTTGAATGTGTTGCGCAACAATTTGAATCTCGGTCGATTGTCCTCTGACTCCGCCCAAGGGTTGATGAATCATTATTTCGCTGTTGGGAAGAGCATAACGTTTGCCTTTGGCTCCGCTTGCGAGGATAAAAGCAGCCATCGATGCCGCCATACCGGTGCAGATTGTTGAGACATCTGGATTGACAAGATTCATGGTATCATAAATTGCCATCCCCGCAGACATTGATCCACCCGGAGAATTGATATAAATATAGATGTCTTTTTCATTATCTTCGGCAGCCAAGAATAAAAGTTGCGCGACTATACTATTGGCAAGATTATCGTTGATTTCGCCGCTTAACATAATGATTCTGTCCTTCAACAAACGCGAATAAATGTCGTAAGAACGTTCTCCGTACGAAGTTTTTTCAATAACTATCGGTGTATAATACATATTGTTTTCTCCTTTGTTCTAATCAGTATTTTACAATAATTATATATGCTTGTCAAATCATAAAATGGGTGTTTTTGTAGATAACTTATTATATTATAGCATACAAATATACAAAAGCACATTCCCTTTACTATGTTGATAGTGTCAACTTGTTGTGGGTAAATCAAAAAAATAAAAAATATGGTGAAAATCACCATAACTGTATTAGTTAATAATATTCATCTTTACAATGAGGTGAGTCTTCGCTATAATTTAAGTGACA
>DUTX01000091.1 GCA_012841865.1 Acholeplasmataceae bacterium
AAGCAAGCCTTAATTTTAAGTTCTTTACTAAATTTGCTTTTTCGTCCCATATTAAAAATACTCCTAAAATAGATAATGAATTACTTTATTTTAATTCACTGTCTACTTTAAGAGTATCATAACAATCTTAGCTTTCTTCCTGAGACCGCTCCGCAATCGAGGCCATTTATATATGTTTTACTGGTTTAAATATTATGCCCTTAATCGACATCATTATCGGTCGTAAAAAGAGTGGAAATACAGATTATTCCCGCAACCCCGACCAAAGAATAGATTATTCTTGAAATAACCACGCTCAGGTTGTCGAAAATAAAGGCAACGAGATTAAAATTGAAAAGACCGATTAGTCCCCAATTTAAAGCTCCGATGATGACAACAATCAGGGCGATTTTTTGTAAAACGTTCATGATTGATTCCTCCTTAGTAAGTATTATTCGTCTATTTTAAAATAATATACTTTTTCATAATAAAAATTAGCCTTTCCTCATATGATTTAATAGAATATGGGAGGAAAGATATAAATGAATAGACTATTGACAAAAAAACTTGTCAGAACTTTTTTGATGAGAATATTTACGGTCGTAGTCTTTATAGGTGCTATGTTGCTATTTTCGGCTTGCGGTGGTAGTGATGAACCCCAAAAAGTATTTACAGATAAACTGACGAAGGCTCAATCCTATAAAGTCGAAGGAATAATGGAATCATATTATGACAGCGGACGCAAACAAAACGAGTTTAAAGTTCTATACAAATATCCGGAAATGATTAAAGTTGAAATTAAATCCGGAGAAAATTCCGACAAACAAATTATCTTAAAAAACAATGAGGGCGTATATATTCTGATTCCGGCGGTAAATAAGAATTTTAAAATCCAAAGCGACTGGCCGGAAAATGCCAGTTATCCGTACTTGTTACAATCGCTTGCGAAGGATATAGCTAATGATCCAGAGGCCATCATTACCGAAGATGATACGAAAGTAACGGTAGAAACAAAAACCAAAATGCACGCAGATGCGACGCCGGTAAAACAGAAAATAATCTTTGATAGAACTACAAATCTACCGACTGAAGTACTAGTCTACGATGAAGATGAAAATCTCTATATCAGAACCGTCTTTACACATATCGATTTTGACTATAATATTTCGGATGATGAGTTTGATTTGGAAGGAAGCATGGCGGCAGTGCGATTAGAAATCGGCCAAGAAGTCATTTATGAAGATCGGGAAATCAACTATCCGCTTTATTGCCCGGAAGGAATTACACTCGCAAGCGAAAATATTATCAGCAATACCGACGGCACCGAAAGACTTGCAATTATGAAATACGGGACCGATTACGGATTTACCTTAATTCAAGAATATGTTAATGATAACGCTGTTACAAAATATCAGGAAGAAAACGGCGAAATCTATATGGTTCTCGGAAACATCGCGATTTTGAAAGAAAGTAGCTTACAAACTATCTATCGGGGCATTGAGTATACCATTGCTTCTAAAGACTTGATACCGGAAGAACTCGCTAAGATTGTTCAAGGTTTTCTTTATGAAGATCCTGATGATGAACCGAAGTAGATTTTGTTTCAATACTTATTATTTAATAAAAATATAAAAAGTTTCTTGATAAAAGAAGCTTTTTTTAGTATAATATAGATTGTTGAATAGCTATCGAAAGGAGTAATATTTTACTAAATCTTAGTAAAATGGTTATTATATGAATAGAGCTATAAGTAAAAAACAAAAACCTAGTCATAGAGTCGTTATATTTTGGTCGGTTATCGGGTTATTGACTTTAATATTCATTATTCTTGTTATCGTTCAATTTTTTAACACTCGTGAATCTACGTTGAGCGACAATCTTATTAACCTAAAGGAAGAACAGGTTTTAAATCAAGAAGGTACCTATTATGTTTATGTCTATAGTAGGGTTGGTGTCACTGAAAGCAAATTGGAATTGGAAAAAGCTGAGGATTTGGAACCTTTAATTAACAAATACATAACTTATGTAAAAAAACACTCTAATGCAAACAAAATTTATGGGATGGTTGTCGATAGTGGTACCGGAACCTTTGGAAATAATAGCCGCCTAGTCGATGGTGAAACAGCTAAGACAGATGTTGAAGGAGTTTCAGAATTTGGGAAACTTTGGATACATGTCGATGACTTGCCGATTCTTATGAAAATCGAAGGTAAAAGAGTCGTAAAGGCTTTTACTACCGAAAGTGCAATCAGAGAAGAATTGGATCGAGTAATGGAATAAGCTGCTGAATTAGGGGGGAAAACACCCCCTAATACTTGACAAATTTCCTGGTTTTTAGTATCATATGATAGCACATCAAATGGAGTAGTACTCAAGAGGCTGAAGAGGTGCCCCTGCTAAGGGTATAGGTCGGGAAAACCGGCGCAAGGGTTCAAATCCCTTCTACTCCGCCAGACGGCCCGTTGGAGAAGCGGTTTAACTCACATGCCTTTCACGCATGCATGCACGGGTTCGAATCCCGTACGGGTCACCATTATTGCAAATTAGAGTTGGCGGCAGCCATCTCATTTTTTTTCAGGAAATGGAGTAATATGGGCAAAAAAATCATTGAGTTAAAAAACATCACTAAGAAATTTGATGATTCAATCGTCGTTAACAACCTCAATCTCTATGTTAACGAGAACGAATTTATTACTTTGGTCGGCCCTTCTGGCTGTGGTAAAACGACTACACTCAGAATAATCGGTGGCTTTGAAACACCCGACTCCGGTGAGATTGTTTTAAATGGGGAAGTTGTTAATGATTTACCACCCTATCAAAGACCGATCAACACCGTTTTTCAGCGTTATGCTCTTTTTCCGCATCTCAATGTATTTGATAACATTGCTTTCGGATTAAGAAATTTTAACCGTATCTATGAAGAATTGAAAAGTAATGTTAGAAAACAATATGAACAAGAACGGCGCGAACTCCAGAGTAGGTTGGGAAAAAAATCAACTACGAAAGTTGAAAGAATGAAAATTAAAGGCCGTTTGCGGGATATAAGAAAAGAAATCAAAGAAAAGATACTTGAAGAAAAAGAGAATTTAATCGAACTAAAACTTCAAGATATCGAAAGAAGATATACGAAACGAATCGCAGAAATTGAAGCCAGAATTGAAGAAGAAGAGAACCGCGAAGGTGAAATTAAAGAAGCCCGGATGCGCCTGCGAGAGATTCAAGAGAAAATTCAAGTAGAAAAGAAAAATAATAAGTTTTTTTCTAAAAACGGAAATAAATATACGAGAGAAATAAAAGAGCTGAAGAAAATAGCAAACGAAGAAGAACTCGTTGCTTTAGAAAAGCTTCTTAAAGAAACCAACAAACGTTGGGAACAAGAAATTAAAGCAGCAAAAAAACTGATGCTTAGCCCCCACTTAATTGAAGAAGAAGTTCGGGAGGCTTTAAAGCTTGTTAAGCTTGAGGGGATGGAGAGAAGAAAAGTCCATCAACTTTCCGGTGGCGAACAACAGCGCGTTGCAATCGCAAGAGCAATTGTAAACCGCCCAAAAATACTTTTGCTTGACGAGCCTTTGGCAGCATTAGATTTAAAATTAAGACAAAATATGCAGTACGAACTAAAAGAAATGCAAAGACAATTAGGCATAACCTTTATCTTCGTAACTCATGATCAAGAAGAAGCTCTCTCGATGTCGGATACCGTTGTTGTTATGAATAACGGCATCATTCAACAAATCGGGACTCCCGAAGATATCTATAACGAGCCGAAAAATCGTTTTGTAGCGAGTTTTATCGGTGAAAGCAATATTATTAGGGGAACTTACCAAGGTGATAAAAAAGTCGAAATTTTCGGAGCTGTCTTTGATTGTGTCGACGAAAACTTTAAACCTGGGGCACCTTGCGATGTCGTTATCCGTCCGGAGGACTTTGATGTTGTCCCGCTTGATAAAGCAAAGTTAATCGGAGTAGTTGATGCAACGACTTTCAGGGGTGTTCATTTTGAAATCTGCGCTATCATTGAAGGGCAAGAAATAGTTATCCATCAATACGAGAATGTCAAGGTTGGTGATAAAATAGGTTTATCCGTTGACCCTTACGAGATACATCTTATGGAGGCTGACTGATGAACAAGTATCGTGTTTTCGCTACTCCCTATCTGGTTTGGATGCTAATCTTAACTGTCATTCCCATTTTTCTGATGGTAGCATTATCATTTATGGAAATTGACGGTCTGGCGATTGGAACAGCAAAATTCAGTCTCGCCGCTTTTACAAAAACCTTTAAGCGCGAGTATTTGCTTGCTTTTACCCATTCGATTAAACTAGCCGGGCTGGCTACCTTATTTTGTATCATTATCGGTTATCCGGTCGCCTATATTATCACGAATTTAAAAATTGCCAATCGCTTTACTTTCCTTTTAATCTTAATCTTACCGATGTTTACAAATTTACTCTTAAGAGTAAATACGATCAATAGACTTTTGCTTCCGGAAGGATTTTTAAAAAATGTTTTCGGAATTAGCCTTAATTTCAGCGGCACGGAAGCTGCTGTGGTCTTGGTTATGGTGGTCGTTTATCTACCGTTTATGATTTTTCCTATCTATACGGTTCTAGAGAAAATTGATCCTTCTTTAATTGAAGCCAGCAAAGACCTTGGCGCCAACAACTTCCAAACCTTCAGACAGGTGACGCTTCCTTTATCCCTAAAAGGAGTCAGCAGCGGTATCATCATGGTGTTTTTGCCTTGTGCAACCAGTTTTACGATTCCCTACATTGTCTCAAAAGGAAATATTAAATTAATCGGAAATATCATTGAAGAAAAGATGGGACTTACCAATCAGCTTTCCGATTATCCCGTCGGCAGTCTCATTTCAATTTTGATTTTAGTAATTGTTATGGGTGCCTTATACCTCATCAGTAAAGTTGATGCGGAAGGAGAGACCTTGTTATGATGCTGACGCCGAAATTGAAAAGAAAGCTTGTCGGGAAGACCAATACGACTTTCAAATTTTTGTTTATCGCCCTTGTTTTGCTTTTATTATATTTTCCGATTTTGATTATCATTATCCAATCCTTTAATGCGAATGGACAAGGTACAGATTTCGGAGGCTTTACGATTCGTTGGTACCAAGAGTTATTTCGTGATGAAGCCTTGATGCAGGCTATCTATAACACAATTACGATTGCCATCCTTGCGACTCTAATCAGTACAGTTTTAGGGACCTTGGCTGCTCTCGGTATTAATTCATTAACAAAAAAAAGACGGCAGAATATGCTGCTCTTAAACAATGTTCCGGTTTTAAACGCGGAAGTTGTTACCGGTGTTTCTTTGTTTTTTATCTTTAAATTCATCGGCATTGTCATCGGAAATGAATATATCCTAGGTTATTGGACAATGCTCATCGCTCATATCTTCTTCTGCATCCCCTATGTGGTATTATCGGTGCTTCCGAAGTTGAATGAAGTTGACAAAAATCTTTACGATGCGGCTTTGGATCTTGGCTGTACGCCTCGAAGCGCTTTAACGAAGGTTATTGTTCCTTCAATCAGTACCGGGGTGCTTACAGGTATGTTTTTAGCCTTTACCATGAGTTTTGATGATTTCGTCATTAGTTATTTGGTTGCGGGAGAAGAAGTAAAAAACTTCTCGATGTGGATTTATGCAAGCCAAAAACAGTCGGGAAGAACAATGGCTTGGCCCAAGGCTTATGCCTATAATACGATTGTTTCGGTCTTAGCAATTTTGATCTTAGTGATTTATAATATCATTGTCATCAGAAAACAAAGAAATCTAAGAAAGGATAGTTTTAAGAAAAGATGAAAAAAATTTTCCTCTTCCTTAGCCTACTTTTGGCCTTAACCGTTTTAATCGGTTGCGATAACCGGGAAAAACTCTATGTTTTAAACTGGGAAGAATATATTTCAAAAGACCTAGTTCGGGAGTTTGAAAAAGAATTCGGTGTCAAAGTGGTTTTGGATACGGCGACTTCCAACGAGTCGATGTATAATAAAATCAAAAACCGTTCCGGAAAATATGATATTGTTATTCCGAGTGATTATATGATTGAAAGAATGCATCAGGAAGGGTTGCTGAATAAGCTTGATTATTCAAAAATCCCAAACTATGATGTTTCGCTGTTTGAACCTAATTTACAAGCACTTCGCGATGGTTATTTTGCGGGGAATCAGGATTATTCTGTTCCTTATTTCTGGGGAGCACTCGGAATCATGTATAATAAGAAGAAAGCCGGAGTTAAGGAACTGGTAGAAAGACATGAATGGAAGGTTTTCTTTGAAAGAGATCTCATTCCTTCCGGAGTTACTGTCGGTATGTATGATTCAAGCCGTGATGCTGTTTCTGCTGCCTTGCTTTACCTAAATTCTATTAGAGAAGGTGGGGAGGAAATATCCTTAAATACCACCGATTCTGAACTTTTCAATCAAGTTGAAGAACTGCTCCGAAACAATTTCTTCTCACAATGGGGAACGGATGAATTGAAAACTGCAATCGTCTCTCAAAACTTAGATATCGCTTTGGTTTACTCCGGAGATTTCTTTGACCAGTTTTATTTTGCTTTAGAAACAAATGCGGAAATTACCTTTGATATGCATGTTCCAACTACAAAGAACAATATTTGGTTTGATGCGATGGTTATTCCGAACACGGCAACCAAAGTTGATTTAGCACATGAATTCATCAATTTCTTCCTAGATATCGACCGGGCAATCGAAAATACCGTTTATGTTGGTTATTGCTCTGTTATCGGCGCCGTGAATGAGGTGGTGACGGAAGATGAGGATTTAAAAGAAATCTTTCAACATGATGCATTTCATCCCGGTGATGTTAACGGTGAAATTTACCGCCATTTAGGTCAAGATATTGCGCTGAGAATGGATGAAATTCTCACGAAAGCAAAAATAAGATAGGTTAAAAAATTTGACCTGTAAAGAATTTTGTTGATAAAAAGGTCTATGTTGATTCTCATTTAGTTGAGAAAACATAGACCTTTTTTGCTAGATTTTCATTAATTACATAGTCTAATTCAAATGAAGAATTTTCATTAGTGTTTTGACATATAAGAAATATTAGCGAAATGATAAACGGCTATGTCTAATAGCTCATTAATAGTACCAGCAGATGTAGACTTTTTTTAATGGGTCTGTAAAGAATCTAAATTCTTAACTTTTTTCTTTCGATTTTGGCTACTTAATGGTATAATAATTAAGAAGGGGAGCCGGTTATTTCCCGCTTCAGCCTTGCTGTTTCAAACCGGCTTTTCTTCACCTTTACTGTTCTTCTTTTTTTTGCTCTTCTTTTCGTCTCTGATAACGAAGATAAAGGGCATTAAATTTCTCCCAACCATAGGTTGAAATATAGTTTACTACAAAACCTCCGAGAAAACTTCCAATGATGCCGTACCAAGTAATTTTATAATTACAGTACGAAGCTGCAGCAAAGTAAGTTATTAGAGAGATGATAATTGCAATCGTTAAAACAACTAGGTTCGTTGGAATTTTTTTCAGAAATGCCAAATTTTTGATTGTTTCAGTAATCAAGGAGACGATAAAAGCCAGCAAAGCGACAATGGCGCTTGCAATCGGTAGATATTCACCTAAGATTTGATCCATTATAATCCTCCCATTTCAAATTATGTAAGGGAAGGGTATTTTATACATATTTGGTTAAGAATATAAATATTAGAAAGGAAATGGTGAACGAAATGTTGAAAATACAAAATCTTTCGAAAACTTATCCGAAAGGAAAAAAGGCCGTAGATAATATTAGTCTTTCCATTAACCCTGGAGAAGTCTTTGGCTTTATCGGTCATAACGGTGCCGGCAAAACTACCACAATCAAGTGTATCGCCGGTATTCTCGACTTTGAGGAAGGAGAAATTTTTGTAAACGGGAACTCCCTGCGGAAAGATCCAATCGGTTGCAAACAAGATATAGCCTATATTCCTGACAACCCCGACCTTTACGAACAAATGACCGGCGTTCAGTTTTTGAATTTTATTTGTGACATTTATAATATTTCAGAAGAACAAAGAAACAAAGACATTAATAAATATGCGGAAATATTTCAAATCAAAAACAATCTTGGAGATACCATCTCGACCTATTCTCATGGAATGAAACAAAAGTTAGCTTTAATTTCCGCTTTGACAAGAAGACCAAAATTGATGGTTCTTGACGAGCCTTTTGTCGGCTTAGACCCGAAAGCGGCGCATTCCGTAAAACAAATAATGCGAGAAATGTGTGATCACGGCACTTCGGTTTTCTTTTCGACCCATGTCTTGGAAGTTGCGGAAAAACTATGTGATCATATCGCAATCATTAAAGACGGCAAGATTGTCGCATACGGCACGATGGAAGAAGTAAAAGGCAACAGCAGTTTAGAAGATGTTTTCTTGGAGTTAGTGAATAATGAATAAACTCTTGATTCTCTTAAAAGCAAATATTATCAATACTTTAAACTTAAATAAACTGAGAAAAAAATCAACCGGGAAGATTTCTCCCCTGGCGATTCTTCTCGTTGTTTTTATCATACTTACAGCCTTTGCTTTTTCTTTCCTTTATCTTTTTATGTTCGGAGGCATGTTTTCCGAACAGGGTCTTCCGGGATTAATTTTACCCTTAGGTTTGACTGCCGGAAGTTTATTTATCTTTATGACGACGCTTACGACTGCGAATGGCTATTTATTTAGAAGCAAGGACTTCGATATGTTAATGTCGCTTCCGGTAAAGCCCCGCACCGTTTTCACAAGCAAACTCTTCTATCTTTTATTATTAAATTATCTTACATTATTGTTTGTTTATTTTCCGACCATAATCGTTTATTCGTTCTTTAACCCGACCGGTTGGGTTTTTTGGACAATTGCGATTCCTGCTTTTTTCCTCTTTCCGCTTGTAGTAATTACCATCGGCAGTTTACTATCCTATTTAATTGGGTTTGTAACCTCCAGATTCCGATATAAAAACTTATTATCGTTGATTTTGACTACAATTTTTATTCTCTTCATAATGTTTATCAGTTTTCAATCTTCTGCGATTGAAGAAAATCCTGGGAAATTTACCGAAGATGTATATAGTATCTTAAATAAAATAAAAATAGGGGATTTAATATATAAGAGTTTATTGGGCGAATGGCCGAGTCTCCTTATTTTTATCGGAATCTCGATTCTTCCTTTTGGGGCTTTTGTCTATTTGGTAGGAAAGTCTTATGCGAAAGCGAGCTTGCGTTCCCGCGGTGCATATGTACGTAAGAATTTTAAGATGCGGACATTAAGAAAAGCAACCCAGAACAAAGCTTTAATGTGGCGGGAGCTGAAAAGATATTTTTCATCCTATATTTATGTTATGAATACTATCATCAGTCCGATCCTAACGACAATCATTATGGTTATAATGGCTATTAATATGAAACCGCTGCTTAATGAACTACCGATTGGGGCGGATAATATGGAAATGATACCCTTTGTTCTAACTGCAATATTTTGCTTTATGTTAGGGATCACCTCAACAACCTCCTGTTCGCTTTCGATAGAAGGACGCCAATTCTGGATATTGAAAACTGCACCGGTTCATGAAAAGCAAATTTTCCGGGCTAAGATTTTATTGAATCTGATAGTTTCCGTTCCTTTTATCATAATCAATGTAATAATTGCAAATTTTATTATTGAAATCACTATCTTAGATTCAATTTTCATGTTTGTCATTCCTACATTTCTTGTTCTTTATATGAGTGTTCTTGGGCTTTTTGTAAATATTCTTTTTCCAAGATTTGATTATGAAAATGAAACGAAAGTTGTAAAACAAAGCGTGAGCGTTATTGTTACAATGATTTTTGGCTTTATCGGTAGTGCTTTAATTTTAGTTCCGGGATTTATTTTTGTCTTTAATATAGGTAATTACCTGCTTGGTTTTTTAATTCAACTTGGAATCGAAATAGTATTGATTGCAGTGGTCATATTTTTGCTCTCTTCAACCGGAAGAGAAAAGTATAAAAAGTTAATAATTTAAAGCAGCATCCAGAATTAATGTTTGCTGCTTTTTTTCTGCTGACATTCTGAAAATAATGCTTGCAAAAAAGCAAAAAATTTAGTATAATAATATAGCAATTGATTAATAGGGGTATAGTTCAACGGTAGAACAGCGGTCTCCAAAACCGTCGATGAGGGTTCGATTCCTTCTACCCCTGCCATTTGTCTGGCGATCGTGGCGAAGTGGTTAACGCACCGGATTGTGGCTCCGGCATTCGTGGGTTCAATTCCCATCGGTCGCCCCATTTTTTATTATAGGAAACTCAAGGTATTTGGAAAAATACCTTTTTTCTTTTAGATAGGTTTTGAATTTTTTGCACAAGTTAACCTTTTTGTTCCGATAATTCATTTGGTTATCTCAACACTAATTGTTTTTGTTCTCTATGCATTTGTTAATAGGCAAACCAAATCAAAAATAATAGCAGAAATGATAAGGAAAACATAAATGAAAAAGTTATTTATCTTAGCATTTAAGAATCTGAAAAGCTATCTAAGATACAATCTGAAACTGATTATTACAACATCCTGTTTGGTTTTTTTAGTTTCTCTTTTTAGCGCTTATGTTATTTCTTTATCAAATAAGCAAAAGGAAATGAAATTCGAAAACATATCTTCAGGATACCTCTTGAGTTTTTCGGAAATGGATTTTTCTAAATCAGAAATTACTTCTACAAAAGCTATTTTTAAACAATTTGATTTTTCAAAGATTTCCGAAGATTATTTTGGTTATGCATTTGATTATTTAACTGCTTTTAATGTTGTTATTGAACACAATTCAAAATATTATCAAGACTCAGATTTTGATTTAGAAATCAGTTTTTACAGTGGTGATGCGGAATCAATATTTACCCAAAATGATTATCAGGAATTGAAATTAAAATTTGGATTAGATGAATTTTTAATTGGAAGCTTACCAAAAAATAAATCTGAAATCCTTGTTTCGGAAAAGTTTTTGAAATCTTTCGGCCTTTCTTTCGATCTTATTGGCCAAAAGATATCAATTGCAGCAAGGAATGATAAGAATAAATATATTTTTGAAAATTTAAAAATAAGTGGGGTGATTAGAGAAGAGTATCATATGCTTTCAGGGCATGAAAGTCATTTTTCGTTTACGCCGACAGTATTTATGTTAGAGGATAATAATTTGTTTACAGAAAACAGCGAAAACATCAGAACAGTTTTTCGATATACTTTTGATAAGTTGTTATCAAAAAAAGAAACTTTGCTTTTAGAAGGCGAAGATTATTTCTATGTTGGAAAATTTACTGTCAGTACAATCACTGATATAAATACGATCCAGGTTCTTACAAAAAGATTATTTTCAATTATCGGAATTGCCTTATTTATTGGCATTATCCTAACCTTATATTTGTTGATTACAAAGTATATTAAAATATTTTCTCGAAGCAGCGGTATTCTTTTAACCTGCGGAATCTCAATAAAGGACCTTTACAGGCTTCTTTATCTACAATTGCTTTTACTTTCTTTCTTTTCATTAATAATATCTTTTATTTTAACAATAAGCGGCTTTTTAGGAATAAATGAGTTGATTTTGAGATTATTTTATCTTGAACTGGGTTTGTCCGCAGCACTTATCTTGAAAATCTTTATAATAAGCATGTTATTTGTAATAATAATAGCGACAATGTTTTACCTTTATATCTTTAGAAAAATTAGAAGAAATACAATCAGAGAATTTTTAATCACTCAAGTGCTCTAAAACACACTAAATTCTTTAAATTAGAGAGCGATTCTCTGATTAATAGCGTTACTTTCATAGGTTGTTGTAGTAAGATATAAGCAAGGAGGAATAAAGATGAATAATTTTGGAAACATGTTGGCATCAAGAAGAAAAGAATTACGTATGACCCAAAAGGAGCTTGCTTTAAAACTAAACGTATCGGATAAGACTATTAGCAAGTGGGAGACGGGAATGAGCTATCCTGAAGTAACAATGCTGAGTACGATTGCGAAAGTGTTGGAGATGAATGTAAATGAGTTTTTTGATGTTGAAGATTTGCAAGAGAAGAAAATAGATATGGAAGAGCATAAAAGTTATGATGATAATATCATCAATAAATACAAAAACAGAAACTTTATCTCAATGGCTTTAATAATTGTCGGATATATATTTTTACTTTCTGTCGGAGTGATTGAAAATGGAGATATGCAGTATCTTATGATCGTTTTGGGCTTGATTTCTGAGGCTCTTGCTCTTTTTAATTTTATCAGCAATAATATCAGTTTTCGCTCTTTCTACAGCAATAAGTTTTATACCCGTAAATATGATCACACCTTTTATATATTTTCAACAATAACAATTCTTGCATTTGCATCACTCTTTGTTGTATTTCCTTTGGTTATGCAAGCGTCATTTAATCTTTTTATAATACAAGGAATTTTTACGATTGTTTCGATGCTTTTAGTTGCAATATCATATTTTATAATAATAAAAATTGCCAGATTATCTAATTTTAAAATTAAATGGGATTTAAAAAATAAGATATTAATTGCTTTTACAATCTTATTTGGAATTGCTTTAATAATTGTTATGGGAATAAATTATAGATTTTCAAAGCTTATTTCCTTGCTGTACATCTTAATCTATGTCATTATTTTGAGACGAGATTTTGTTAAAAAATAATTATTAATCCTTTTATTAGTTAAATCGGTAAAAATAAAAGTTTGCTTGAGAAAGATTATATTTGAATGATTTCCATTTTCAAATCGTTCTTTAAATAGAAAGGTTTGAAAATGTTTTTTTAATTATCTGTTATTTTTTATTTTCCTATACAAATTCTTTCAAAAATATAGTAATATATAGATAAGAAAAGTAAGGAAAGGATAATATATGGATTACAACAAAAAAAGCTTAGAAATTAGCGAGAAAAATCAAGGGAAACTGGAAGTAGTACCTAAAATTGCTGTAACAAATAGAGAGGAACTTTCTATTGCTTATACCCCCGGTGTTGCGGAACCTTGTCGCAAAATAGCTGAAGATAAGCATGAGGCTTATCGCTATACAATCAAAGGCAGAACCGTTGCCGTTGTTACCGATGGCACTGCAGTTTTGGGATTAGGCGATATCGGCCCCGAGGCTGCGCTTCCGGTTATGGAAGGAAAAGCTTTGCTTTTTAAAGAGTTTGGAGACATTGATGCTTTTCCGATTTGCTTGGATACAAAAGATACAGAAAAAATAATTAAAACCGTTAAATATCTTGCTCCAGGTTTTGGTGGTATAAATTTAGAAGATATTTCTGCCCCGCGTTGTTTTGAGATTGAAGAACGTTTAAAAACAGAACTTGACATCCCCGTTTTCCATGACGATCAACACGGAACCGCCATCGTTGTTGCTGCCGGATTGATTAATGCCTTGAAAGTTGTCGGGAAGAAATGGGAAGATGTCAGTATCGTTGTTAACGGCGCCGGTGCGGCCGGAATTTCAATCAGCAGACTGCTGCTTCATTTCAATCCGAAAAATATTGTTTTAGTTGACCGCAAAGGAGCACTTGTGGAAGGGGAAGAATGGGTGAATGAAGCTAAGAGGGAGATAGCGAAAGTAACCAATAAGTTTTTAGAAAGAGGATCGCTTTCAGAAATTATTAAAGGAAAAGATATTTTTCTTGGCGTTTCCGCTCCCAACATTGTAACAGCAGAAATGATTAAGACTATGGCAAATGATCCGATTGTTTTCGCAATGGCCAATCCGATTCCGGAAATTATGCCTGAAGAAGCAAAGAAGGGCGGAGCAAGAATTATTGCTACCGGAAGAAGCGATTATCCAAATCAAATCAATAATGTTTTGGTTTTTCCGGGAATATTTAAAGGCGCATTGATGGTGGAAGCAAAACAAATTGTAGAAGAAATGAAGATTGCTGCAGCTGAGGCAATTTCTTCTTTAATTTCACCTGAAGAATTAGATGAAGAATATATCATACCTGATGTTTTTGATAAGCGGGTTGCGGAAGCGGTTGCTAGTAAAGTTGCAGAAGTTGCGGAAAAATTGGGAATCGCCCGTAAACCACGCTCAAAATAACTTTGCATTTAAGAAATATATTTTAGGAAGGAACAATGCAATTAATTTTATTAAGACACGGTCAATCAGTAGCAGATATATTAAATGTAATTGAAGGCAGAGCTGATTTTGAACTCACCCTTTATGGAAAAATACAAGTAGAAGAAACAGCAAAAAAGCTTTCCCGATTATATAAAATTAACAAAATATATTCATCGACACTAAAAAGAGCCCGTCAAACCGCGGAAATATTGAACAAGCATTATCAACTGGATATAGTTTATTTAGATGACTTAATGGAATTTAATAATGGTCTGATTGCAGGTTTGACGCGGGAAGAAGCAGATCGACTTTATCCGAAAGATGAGAATTTGCCCTTTGATAAAGCTATGTATGGAATGGAAAGCCAAAAAGATTTTCGTTTAAGAGCAGAAAAGGTCTTAAATCATATTATCAGCAATGCAGAAGAAAATGATATTATTGCTATTGTAAGCCACGGTGGCATGATTAACAGGCTTTACCAAGCGTTTTTGAAAATGCCACTACAAGCAGTAGTTTCCTATCCGAGCGGAGATGCGAAATATCATATTTGGAGCATAGAAAAAGGAATTCGGAAGATTATTTCTTCTAATAATTGAAAACTCCGTGCACTATTGCACGGAGTTTTGAATTAATTATAACAGCTTAAAAAACTGTAAAATGAAAAAATTTTTTAAAAAAAGGATATAGAGTATTTTCTTCGCATTAACTTCTATCAATCTTGAATTTTATGGTATAATAAATAAAAAGGAACAAGATTATGAGTAACGAGTTTAATAAAATCTATAATGAAATAATTAATGATTCCAGCAACCTCAAATTTATATATAAAGGTTGGCAACCAATTTATACTGTTAGTAAACAATCTAAAATAGTAATTATTGGTCAAGCTCCTGGTGTTAAGGCTCAAGAAAGCGGAATTGCTTGGAATGACCTAAGTGGAAATAAACTTAGAGATTGGTTAGGTGTTACAAGAGAAGAGTTTTATGATACAACAAAGTTTGCCTTAATTCCAATGGACTTTTATTATCCGGGCCAAGGTAAAACAGGAGACTTACCACCCAGGAGAGATTTTGCGGAAAAGTGGCATAAGAGAATATTAAATGAATTAGATGAATTAAGGCTAATTATTTTAATCGGACAATACTCACAAAACTACTATTTAAAAGATAGAGGAAAGAAAAACTTGACCGAAACTGTAAAAGCATATAATGAATACTTACCTCTTTACTTTCCGCTTGCTCATCCTTCACCACGAAATATTAGATGGCAAATAAAAAATCCTTGGTTTGAAAACCAAGTTATTCCGGAATTAAAAGCGCTAGTTAAATCTATTTTGAATAAGTAAACATCTTTATAAAAAAATGCTACTCTAATTGAACTGATACATGTCAAGTAGACAGTAATAAAAATAAAAATATTTAAGCTATTAATGCTTGTTTTCGATATTCTATTGGAGGCAAGCATTTTAATTTACCTTGTAATCGCTTATGATTATAAAAGTTTATATAATTAATAATCGCTTGTTTTAAGTCTTCTAAACTGTAAAACTTATTTAAATAATACATTTCTGATTTGATT
>DUTX01000011.1 GCA_012841865.1 Acholeplasmataceae bacterium
GTATTACATTTATTGTAATATTTAGCGTTATGTACTATAATTCAATTCGACGCCCCCTTAGTTAAATGGCATAACAGATCCATGGTAAGGATCAGTCGCTAGTTCGATTCTGGCAGGGGGCACCATCTAAACAAAATTGCTCTAATACATTATTAGGGCTTTTTTATTGTCTAAATAGGGCGATTTTACCTTGAAAACAGCATATTAGCGGAATTGATAGCACCCTGTGGGAATCGAAGGAACTAGTATGAATCCCGAAATGGGCTAGGGTAAGACATAAAAATTAAAGGCACTTACGGGATTCGAACTACCTAAGCACAACATTGATACATAGTGAGTTTTTTAACTCAAACTGTTATAATAAAATTTAGATTTTATGGGATATAGAAAAGGTGAAGGTTGGGATAGAAAAGAAGGATTGCTAAACAATAATGCTGGCAAGAATCTTTTAAGTTACATATCTCAATCATTGTTTTCAGGAAAGCATGCAACTACATATAAGTATTGTTTTTTAAAGTCGCTATTGGACAACTTATATTCTTTTGATAATGAATATCGAATTAGTTTCAAAAAGATAGGCCAAACTTTTGTGGAAATCTATTGGAATATGATAGTTGTTCATCAAATCCCACAAATGCCAAATTATTCCACAGGCGAAAGAACATTCTTTGAAAAGATAATTGAAGAAATGATTGCAGAAAAACCTTATCTTAAAGGAGTGCATTTTTACTCTATAAGAGAAGAAGATAAGGAATTATATATCAAGAAAGCTGTTCCAGTATTTTCTAATAATGTTATCGGTGCCTTCTATGAAGATAGCGAAGGTATGATTTATGGGTTCTCTAAAAAAGATAAGTGTCTTTGGTTAAATGCGTGTTCATATAAGTTTTTGAGTGAAAATAAAACAATCATCGAACAAGCTAATTATTACCAATGGCTAAAAATGATAGAGTCGATTTTAAAAAGTAATGGGAAAAGCATTGATAATTTATCAACCATCTTGGAATGTATCACGCAAAGAAGCGATTTATCTTCCTTTAAAAAGGAATTATCCCTCTTAGGCGAAGAAAAAACTTGCTTTTACTGTGGAAAGAAATTAGGCAAAGATTTACATTTGGATCATTTGGCCCCTTGGGACTTTTTGAAAAGCGATGATTTATGGAACTTTGTGTTCAGCTGTTCGGTATGCAATATTTCAAAGAGTAATAGGATACCTGATGAACTATTTGTTGATAAACTAATAAAAAGAAACGAAAAACTAGGAATTAAATCACCTAATATCAAAGAAGTGGTTGATTCTGCTAAAATGAATGGTGTTAAAAGTGGTTGGAAGCCAAAGAGATAATTATGAAAGAGATTGAATATAACAAATTAGTTAGGGATCAAATTCCATCAATAATTGAATCCGACTCTAAGGAATGCGAATTAAAAACCGTAACAGGGAAAGAGAAATTGGATTATCTTCTTAAAAAGCTTGGCGAAGAATCCTTAGAATTATCTGAGTCCAAATCGGTGGAAGAATTGGCTGATGTTCAGGAAGTTATTAACGCAATAGCAAAAGAACTTGGCATATCTTTAGAAGAATTAGAACGAGTTAGACAAGCTAAAGCTGCTAAAAGAGGTGGCTTTGATAAAGGTGTTGTTTTACTGAAAGTAAAGGAAAAATAAAAAAGTCGCTGACGAAATATTTATTATGCGGCAGTATAATATCAGAAAGAAGGTACGATTTAAATGAGTACAAAAGAACCAAGAATTAAAATCTCCCAAGACAGGACAAGAATTTGCAAGTATTGTATCGGAGATAGAGTGATTGTCAGTTTCCGTAAATACGGAGTCAAAAAGTTTGAGGCAGAAGTCACTGAAGTATGTGAGAATATGCACGGACTTGAAGGAGTGTGGATTAGTGTATTGCCACTTAAAGCACTTGACCCAACTGACCAAACGGCACAAATGTATGTTGACCAAAAGATTGGCATAATGGTGCCACTCAAGGATGTTAGAGACTTATTAAATTAGGAGATGAGAAATCATCTCTTTTCTTTTAAAATATTTATAATGGCAAAGTTAGAAAAACTAAAAGTGAAGAATGTAAAGGGTAAATATGTTCCTATTTTTAAGTTACATCCTATTCTAAAAGAGATGTGGGATTTTGAAAAGAATATCGATATTAACCCTGATGATTATAGTAAAAGTTCCGAATTAACTGTTTATTGGAAATGTGACAAAGGTCATTCCTATCCTATGACAATACGAAGGAGAATATATACAATCAAAAAAGGGTGTCCAAAATGTAATACTGAACAAAGGTTCAAAGAAGTCGAAGCAAACAATAGATTATCCGTAAGATTTCCAGAGATTGCTAATGAATTTGACTTAAACAAAAATAAAGATGTAACCACAGATCAAATACATTATGGTTCTCAAAAAACATACTGGTGGAAATGTCCTAATGGTCATAGCTATGAAGCAAAAGTATCTTATAGGACGCTAAGAGGTCATGGTTGTCCATATTGTAGTGGCTATAAAGTGACCAAAGAAGAATCGTTTGGCAGCAAATATCCGAAGTTACTTGAAGAGTGGGACTATTCCAAAAATGAGAAATCTCCTTTTACAATATCTTCTGGAAGTGAATATAAGGCTTGGTGGAAATGTCCTAATGGTCATTCTTATCAAAGAAGAATACATGCGAAAATAAAAAGTCGAGAATGTCCAATTTGCAAAGGTATTATCGCTAATCCAGATAATTGTTTGGCAACCACAAATCCAGACTTACTAAAAGAATGGGATTACGATAGGAACAATCCCTTAAATCCAAACAATTTACTTAGAGGCTCACATAAAAAAGTGTGGTGGAAATGTCCTAATGGACACGAATATCAAACAACTATATATACAAGGGCTATATATGGCACCGGTTGTCCAATATGTGACGCTGAAAAAAGAACCTCATTCCCAGAGCAAGCTATTGGTTTTTATCTAGAGAAATTTACTGATGTGTTATACCGACATAAGATTGAAAAAACAGAAATTGATGTCTTCTTACCTAAATTAGCAATTGGAATAGAATATGACGGTTCTTTTTATCACAAAGGTTCTGAAAACGAAAAAAGAGAATCTCGTAAAAACAACTTTCTAAAAGCCAACAATGTTTTACTAATAAGAGTAAAGGAACACAAGGACAAAAGAATTACCATAAATTGCAAAAAGACATATTATGGGTATCTTATCAACACACCATATTCACAAGCATATTTATTCATAAAAGAATTAATGGATTGCATTAATAATATTATTAAAACGGAAAAAGGATGCAGCCATTCATTTGATGTTAATATCGAAAGGGATAGAGGGACAATCTTAGAAAGATATAATACTAATTTTAAAGCTAATAGTGTTGCTATAAAGAAACCAATTGGAATACGAAAATGGGATTATTCAAAAAATGGGAACGTTGATCCAAATACCATTCCTGTTAGTTCAAAGAAAAGGTTCTTTTGGAAGTGCCCTACCTGTGGATATGAATGGGAAGGAGCCGTGGAGAATTTAACAAATACCACAACGTGTGTTAAATGTGTTCATAGCGGAGCTATAATTGATAATACTAAAGCTTATTCATTGGCCGAGCAATATCCTAACGTTCTCAAAGAATGGGATTACAATAAGAATCAAAATCTTGATCCCAAAAGCCTTACTCCTGGTTCAAATAAAAAGGTATGGTGGAAATGTTCTAAATGTGGTTTTGAATGGGAAAGTTCAATAAAAGTTAGAGTTAAAGGTCATGGTTGTCCTCAATGCGGAATCCAAAGAGCTAGAGCATCCAAATTCAAAAAAATCTTGAACATCGAAACTAAAGAGGTTTTCAATTCAATTATTGAAGCGTCTGAAAAATATAATATAGGACGAACATCAATCACATCTTGTCTAAATGGCAGATCAAAAACTGCCGGTGGATATCATTGGGAATATGTTGATTAGGGTGGAGAAATTCCATCCTTTTCTTTTAAAAAGAATATGCACGTGTTAATCTTATTAATACATAGGAGGGACGATTTAAATGAGTCCATATGATTATAATGATGATGCCTTTCGGCATGAACGAGAAAAAGAGACTATTGTGACTGATGTTAGGCACAATTTTGCTTTTGTCTTCCAACAAGTGGTGATGATCCACAAATTTTATTACACTGATTCCAATCTTTCTACTAAAGCTGAAGAAGTGATGGAGGCATCTAAAAAGATGTTTGAGAAGGAACAATTAAGTGATGTAGTGATGTTATTTAATAAAGTTTAAATAATACTATTAGTTAAGAGATTGTTAACTAAATAAGAGTAAGAAGCGTTTATCGTAGTATAATTAGCTAAGAATTAAAGCACTAACTTATGAGCAATA
>DUTX01000092.1 GCA_012841865.1 Acholeplasmataceae bacterium
AATCTGGCGATTTTATTATAGCAAAGGACTTTTTTTATGACAATTAAAAAATGGCTGTCAAGAATTCTGTTGCCAATCAACAAAATTTTTGACAGCTTGTGTTTTCAACAAAATTTTTGACATACCTCAAAAAAGTCGCCTTTTCAGGTGACTTTTTTTGAGTTGTTATACAAAATAAAAAAGGTTTAATTATACGTATCAAACCTGTTATTTTCTAATGGAGCAGGTAACGGGAATCGAACCCGCATCTTAGCCATGGCAAGGCCACATAATAGCCGTTATACTATACCTGCATGCATTAAATATTATATCAAATTCAAATTTAAAATGCAAGTTTTTTTTTAATTTTTTTTGTTTAATTATGAGTATATTATGATAATTTCATATTAAGTTATATTATGATTATTAAAGAGTTTAAACTTTCGTTTACTGTCATCATAAGATATGATAGAATTAAATTGAAAAAAGTTCCGAGGTGAATTATGAAAAAGTTGTTACTGATTATATTCGTGTTGTTGTTTTTCCAAGGAGCTGTTTATGTAAATGCAACTCCGGTAATAAGAGAAGCAAATCATTTATATAATTTTGAATTAATGCCCGTTGGAGACGAAAAAATCGAAATAGATAGAGAAATTTTAACCTTTGATTTAAAAAACCTTAAGCCCAGATACAAACCAAAAGCGGAAGTGCAAGCGCAATATTTAATCAAAAATAGAGGTGAAACTCGGAATGTGAAGCTTGCTTTGCCGTTTTTGGCTGATTACGACGAAGCTGTAGATTTCATTATCCAAAAAGCCTATTTGAACAGCAACGAAATTGATTCTTCAATTTATGTGGGTGGATGTCATAATTCTTATTATAGATATGGAAAAGAAGAAAAGGAAATAGATTTTAGAAAAGAATTTTTGGAAGCAACATCACCAGCTTATACTTTACCGGAATTATCAGGACGAATTTATAAAATAAAATCCATATCCGAAGTCGATATGTTGAATGTAACTTTAGAATATGGTCCAGAAACTAAGATTATTTTAGGTGGTTATCAATATAGTAATTACTTACAAAAAATTTATTTTAATTTCTATCCCTCTATTAGCTCCTTTGCATATTTTTTAGTTTTAGGTGAAACAAATGATCTTCATATTAATTGTAGCGATGAGGTTAATATAACTGATGAAGAAATAAGTTTGTTTAATTATTATGAAGAATATTTACAAGAGCCTGAAAATCCACTAAAAAATCAAATTACCTAACATGATCTTAAGAATTTTTTGACTTCCGAGACTGATTCAGCAATCAATCAATCAGAGTTTAAAAATCATCATAGTAAACGACTTTGGTTTTATGTTTTTGAACCTGAATTGGTTGGAGATTCTACAGTTAATACTTTTGAACTTTCATACCAAATTACCGGTCATATAAATAAGGAGTTTAATCCGCCAACATATGAATTTAGATATTATCTTTCCTCAACTCGTTATTGGAAAGAATACTCACATTTAGTAATCAGGGTTTACCCAAGTGAAGAGATAAAATATCCTATTAAAAATTCCTATGAATATACCTCGCACCCGGAAGGTTATTTTGAAGCCGAAGTTTCATCCTATCCGGAAGAAATGTTGCTGGTTAGTTTTTGTGAAAAAGCCAACCCCTCAAATATTAGAGATCCAAAACCATTTTTAACTCGTATAATTATTGCAGTCATTATCCTCGTTATAATCTTCCACCCGTTTATACCGTTTGTAATTCTTATAATTATCGCTATTATTATTTATATATCCGAAAAAAACAAGAAAAAAAGATATAAAAAGAGTCTATAATTAAAAGGAGGTAACTCCTTTTTTATTATCAACAATACGCTTAGTTAAAGAAGACCAAGAAAACTGACAATAAGTACTCCTGGAATGATGAAGGTAATTATGAAACTCAAGTTACAACCTATTCTGATAAGTCGTTACAGCTTCGATTTTGTAAAGAAGCTAAGCCTAGTAAAATGGATTATTTGCTTTATTCATTATACCACTCGGTATCATTCTTTTACTTCCGCTTGTGATTATCCTCGTTTTCGTAGGTGCTTTCTCTATTACCGAAAAAAAATATCAAAGAGAATAAACAAATAAAGAGGTAACTGGGATTTATTTTTTTCTAAGATTATAAGCCTGTTTATTAGTTATTCAATCTTTTTTATAAGAATAAAAATTAATTGAAAGATATTTTTAAACTTTCGTTTACTATCAACATAGGATATGGTAGAATGAAATTGGAAAAAATTCCGAGGTGAATTATGAAAAAGTTATTACCGATTATAATTTTGTTGTTGTTTTTCCAAGGAGTTGTTTATGTAAATGCAATTCCGGCAATAAGAGAAGCAAATCATTTGTATAACTTTGAATTAATGCCGGTCGGAAACGAAAAAATTGAAATAGATAAAGAAATTTTTACTTTTGATTTAAGAGAAACAGAAAAAAGTTTTTTTCCTCAAGCCGAAGTAAAAGCGCAGTATGTAATCTTAAATCAAGGTGAACCGCAGAGTGTAAAGCTTGCTTTGCCGTGTTTAGCTACCTATGAAGAAGCAATGGAATTTTATCTTCAAAACATCAGTGTAAATAATAAATATCTTGAATCTTCTTTTTATGTAGGAGATTGGAATAATTCTTATCAGAATTTTGGGTTCGAAGAAAATGAAATAGATTTTAAAGAAGAATTTTCGGAGGCAACAAGTAGTGATTATTCTTTTCCTGAACTTTCTGGTTATCTATACAAATTTGAGCTTCCATTCGGAGTCAATGATTTGCCTCTGGAAGTAGAATTTGAACCGGGAACAAAGTTTATTCTGGAAGAAAATCAATTCAGTTCCTTCTCAAACCGTCTCTATCTTAAATTAAACCCAACCTCTGATAGCAATGATATATATTTATATGTTATTGGAGAAAAAAGCAATCTCCAAATTATAATCCCAGAAGACTCAAGCGGTGTTAGAATCACTGATGAAGCTTTGAATTTTATTGATTTTTATCAGATATATTTAGAAGAACCCGATCATCTTTTGAAGGATTTAATCATCAAACATAATCTTAAAAAGTTCCTTGCATCCGAAAGGCAAGCGGCTATCTGCCGCTGGGATCTTCAAGCTTATAACCTTAAGCGCCTTTGGTTTCATGTTGTTGAACCTGAGTTGCTTGGAAATAATTTAGAAAACAATTTGGAATTTTCCTACAAAATTACCGGTCATAGAGATAATCGATATTCACCACCTGTTTTCGAGTTTAGGTATTTTCTTTCCTCGGCCCGTTATTGGAAAGATTACTCGCGCTTAATAGTCAGGATTTATCCCAATGCTGAAATCAAATATCATTTAAAAGATTACTATGATTTTACCTGGAAAGCGGACGGTTATTATGAAACCGAGATTTCATCTTATCCGGAAGAGATGTTATTGCTGAGGTTTTGTGAAAAAAGTAAACCGAAAGTAAGTACTAATCCATTTTATATTGTTCTCTATCTCTTTATCATTTTTTTTGTTTTGATTCCGATTTTTGTTTTCATAATGGCAGGAGTCATACTCTTTGTAATTGAAAGAAAAAAGGAAAATAGATATAAGAGCGGTCTAAAATAAAAAAGGAGGAAACTCCTTTTTTTAGGTAATTTTATTATATACAAGCGCAGTTGTCAGCGCAAAGTAAATTAAAACAGCAAAGATATCTAGCATGGTTGTGAGAAAGGGACCGGAAATTGCGGCCGGATCTAAATTAATTTTATCGAGAAGGATCGGAGTTACGGATCCGAAAAGATTAGATACGCCAAGTCCGGCGATGACAGAAAGTCCTACGACTAAACCGATGTCAAAAAATATTTCCTTTTCGCCGGTTAAATAAAGATAACCTGAAGTAAAAAGAAAGACCAGTATACCGACAACGAGACTGCTTAAGATACCAATCGCAAATTCTCTTAGAATATGTTTGATAATCAGGTTTCGTTTTTCAAGCTGTCCATTAGCAATTTTTTGTATTGTAACACCTAAAGACTGTGTGCCCGTATTTCCCGCAAGGGCTAAAATTATCGGTTGAAAGATTGTAATCACTGCCAAAGCGGGGATTGTAAAGAGATAATCATAAGCGGAAATTACTATCGCAACAAAGATATCAAGTACGAGCAATATAGCGAGAATCGGAAGTCTTTTTCGAATTGATTTATGAATTGATTCGTCGATTTTTTCTGTATCGGAAAGACCAGCCAGTTTCGCATAATCCTCTTCGGATTCTTCGGAGATTGTTGCCAGGGCATCATCCATCGTGATAATGCCTTTTAGGATACCATTTTCTAAAACCGGCATATCATATATATCATAGTCGCTAATTTTCTTTATTACTGCTTCAATCTCATCAGTGACATTAGCAGCAGTGAAATTCTTATTCATGATATCATCGACTAAAACAGGACTTCTTGCAATAATAACCTTTTTTAAATCTAAGGTCCCAAGCAATCTACCTTCCTGATTTACAACAAAGGAAGTGTTAATCGTTTCAACTTCCGGAGCTTCTCTTACGAGTACTCGCATCAAATCTTTTATATCTTTACCGCTTTCGATGCTGATGTAATTCGTATTCATAATAGAACCTGCGGTGTCATCTTCATACTGATAGAGAGTAGCCAAATCTTGTTTGACTTCTTCATCTAATAAATTGACAATACTTGTTACTTGTTCGTTGTCCAGACTAGCAAGTAAATCTACAGCATCATCGGGTTCCATTTCATTGATAATTTCAGCAATTCTTGATGAATCTCCGGCGCTAAGAATTGTTTCAGCATCGTCTTCGTCAAGATAGGAAAATATTTCAGCTAACTCTTCAGCATTTAATAGATTTATTATTTGTTCTTTTTGTTCGCTTTTAAGTTTTGGAAAAACCGAAGCAAGATCAAAAGGATGAAATTGCGCAAGTACGGAACGAAGTTCATTCGCTTCTGTTGAAGTAATAATGGTGATGATTTCTTTTTCGGTCATGTGCGCACCTCCTTAGAAGATATTGATTAATAATGAAGCAAGCCCGTAATAAATAAAGACGGCAATGATATCATTAATGGTTGTAATTAAAGGTCCGGATGCGACGGCAGGATCGATTCCAATCTTTTCAAAAAGAATCGGTATTATGACGCCGATGAAAGCCGAAGCATTGATTGTAAAAAACATTGAAATCGCCAAGAATAAACCGATTTCCCAAACATTGCCATTGTATGTTCTGATTAAAAGAAAGATACTTACAACCAAAAAGGTAAGAATAGCTATCAGAAAACTATTAATTAAAGCAATTCTGATTTCTCGGAAAATGTTAGCTCTTAATTCGCGTTTATCGTCAAGTTCGCCGTGACTCAATCCCATCAAGGTAACTGCAAGCGACTGAGTGCCAACATTACCGACCATATCAAGGACTAATGATTGAAAGAAAATCAAAATTGTTACTTCTTTGATAATTCCTTCAAAACCGCCGATGACACTTGCGGTAATGAAACTTAGTACAAGTAGTCCCAACAACCAAGGGAGTCTCTTTTTTAAAGCGGGGAAGATGCCAATTTCTTTTTCGCTATCGGTTCCGACACCCGCTAAACTACCGTAATTATAACTTGCTTCTTCATTAATAACATCCATCGCGTCATCGATTGTAATGATACCGACGAGTTTACCATTATCGAGAACAGGTAATGCGGATAAACCATAATCCCTAATTTTTCCTGCAGCTTCCTCAATCTCTTCATCCTTTTCCGCAAACACATAATTAGTCTTCATTATTTCTTTAACCTTGAGGGGGCTTCTGGCAATGATTAGGGTTTTTAAATCCAGAATCCCAACTAAGTTAGTCGAATCGGTAATATAAATTGGGTCAATTACCTCCGTATCGCTGGCTTTGTGGACGAGAATTTTCATCGCCTCTTTTACATCGCAATCTTGGTTAACTTCAATATAATTGGTGGTCATAATCGAACCGACCAAAGATTCTTGCTGGTGGGCGAGGTAGCTGATGTCGGCACGGACTTCACTATCGAGCAGATTTAAATAATCGGCAGCTTTCTCGACTTCCATTTCTTGCAACAAGTCGACGGCATCATCAACATCCATTTCTTCTAGAATCGCAGCACCCTTGCTTTCCTCGAGTTCATGAAAAAGTTCCGCTGATTCTTCGCCTTCAAGATAAGAGAAAATATCCGCTAACTCTTTATTAGTCAAACTTGCATAAATCTTTAAACGAAATTCCGGTTCCAGTTTCTTAATCGTGCTGGCTAAATCATAGGGATGAAATTCCAACAATTTGTTCCTAATTTTTTTAAGATCGCTTTCAGTTTTAACCAAAGCAATTAAAGCGGGTATTAGTTTCTTTTTCATAATTTCACCACCTTATCTCTAATGGATGTTAGAAAACTTATGTTTTATTATACAATATTTCGTTTGTCTTGTAAATGAATAAAAGTTTTACTTAAAAGACAATTTTATGATAAAATAAAAGCGGACGTGATATGATGAAATTACCAAAAGCAGTAAAAACAGCACTTAAACTTTTAGAAGAAGCAGGTTATGAAGCTGTCGTCGTTGGCGGTGCGGTCCGGGATCATCTTTTGGGACTGACGCCAAATGATTACGACATTTCTACCAATGCCCGTCCAGAAGCAATCAAGGCTGTTTTTCACAAATTTTATACGCTTGATATTGGCATTAAACATGGTACGGTAACAGTCTTTATCAACCGCAAACAAATAGAAATTACCACTTATCGGAGCGAAAGCGAGTATCGAGATTATCGCCATCCTGAGAGGGTTATTTTTGAACGAAATTTGGAGGCAGATTTACAAAGACGTGATTTTACAATAAATGCGATTTGTTTTAACCGCGAATTCATCGATCTTGTCGGTGGAACCGAAGATTTGGAAAAGAAATTGATTCGGGCAATCGGCTCTCCAAAAGAAAGATTCAACGAAGACCCACTTAGAATTCTTCGAGCCTTACGTTTTGCTGCGACCTTGGATTTTCAGATTGAACCCTTGACTAGAAAAGCTATGTTTTCCGAAAAGGAGCTTTTAAAGAAAGTCTCTTTCGAAAGAATCAATTTAGAATTATCCAAACTCTTGGCTGGAAAAGCTGCTCCTGCAATTCTTCGAGATTACTTGCCGATTTTTAGAATCTTTCTACCCGAACTTCCGGAAAAGATTGATTATAATCTTCAAGTATTTAAAAATGTATTTTCATTATCAGAACGTCTTGCTACCCTTATGTTAGGACTTGATTTAAAGGAAAGCGAAGAAGTTTTGCGAAGACTAAAATATTCTAAAACTCAGGTTAAACAAGTTATCTATTTACTTAAAAATCTTGATTTAAGAATAGTTTCTAAAGAAACCGAAATCGGAAAACTTTTGAAAGATAATGATCTTAAGGATTTAAAGTGTTTAATAAATTTTCAAATTGCCATTAGAAAAGCAAGGGCGAAAGAAATAAAAGCTTTAGAAAAGGCACTAACTCTAATCGAAAAGATTGATCCAAATAAATGTTATCGCTTAAAAGACTTAGCCGTCTCCGGGCGCGATTTACTGGAAATGGGTTATGAAGAGGGAATCGAAATTCGGCTTTTGCTTGATCGTTTGCTTGACTTAGTTATTGAAGGCGTTTTAAATAACGAAAAAGAAGAATTATTGGGGTTTTTGGATAAAAATCATCCGCCAGAGAGAAAACCGCTTGCGAAGTAAGTCGTTTTATAATAAAATCTTATTAGGTGATAAATTGTGAATGGGTTAAAGAAACATAAAATTAAAAAACTAATCTACGGGCTGATAGGCCTCGTGATTATTCCAATTTACAGTTATATTTTTTCGCTGAACGGTCCGAAAGGAGATTTAATCCTTGTAACCTTTTCTCAAATCGGCTCTCGCTACGGAGCAATTGAGAATTTGATTATTTGGGGAATTCTTTCTTCTTTTTATTACTTTTCTTTGATTGATTATCTCATGTATTTAAGCGATACGGAGATACCCGCTTTAAAGGTTACGCTTGCATTTTCCTGTTTATCACTACTTATCACTGTATTTTTACCATTTGCTCCGACGATGTTTCCTTTTGCTTCCGAAACTCATAATACTTTTGCTTATATCACCGGAGTTGCAATTGTTTTAACTTTATTCCTTTATAATTTTTCTTTTTGGAAACGCGATCGCGATCTCTTTTATAAATCATTTTTTCTGCTTATTGCAGTCCTCTTGGTCTTAATTATTGTTTTGATTACAGCCGGAGTCAGTTCATTATTTCAAATAGTTTTATCAAGCACACTTTGTTTATATATGTTTTTAGAACTAGTGTTTTTGGAGAAAAGCAAAAAAATAGACATTTTCCGTAAACTCCGGGAAGAAAAAGAAGAAGTAGATGATTGGTTTTAATGTGAGGTGGAAATGTTTAAGTATCTCAAAATAAATTATCAAACAATCCTTTTAATTCTTTCCTTAATTGTGCTCGGAATTTTTTGTATTATTCTAAAAGGTGAAAATTTTATTGCTATTTTTTCATATCTTGCTGCAGGAATTTTAATTCTCTTAGGTATTGCGATGATTGCCTTTTCAATCCGTTATTATGATTATTTACAGAGCGGCAGTTTCCTAGACCGATCTGTTGGTTATTTTACTTACGGAACCGTCTTAATTGCCTCTGCTGTTTTAATAATCCTTTTTCCCGATTATTTAGTACGGATTTTGATCGGGATTTCCTTAATTATTTTTCCGACAGTCCGTTTAATCCAAGCCAAAGATAAAAAAAGGTACTTAAGAAACAACTTTTGGAAATACTTAATCGGGGTTATTTTTATTATTGCTGTCGATGTTATTATGGAAATTTTATTTGATTTTCTTGGAATTGCTTTTATTGCTGGCGCTATCTTTTTAACGGTTATGCTTATTAAAAATTATCAGAATAAAGAAGAACCGAATTTATTTTCAAAATATATTATTTATATAATAAAACAAAAAACTAAGGAGTAAGTATGGGAAAAATAGACCTGGCGATTATCATCATTATGCTAATTTTTGTGATTTTCGGATTAATAAAGGGTTTTATGAAACAGATTCTTTCTGTTGCCAATTGGCTATTAAGTTTGATTGGTTCCTTTCTGTTTGTTAAACCCTTTTCAGCACTGCTTTCAAAAACTGCACTTTCAACTTCAATTAATGGCAAAGTGGCAAATTGGATTGGAACAAAGGGAGCGACATTTAATGAAATGGTTGAACCTGGCCGGATTAAAGAACAGATTTCACAAGGAATTTCCGAACTCGGACTGCCGAAGTTTATTGCTGATGCGATTGCAGGCGGGATAAATATCAGCGGGAGTGAAGGCGATATGACGCTTGCGGAAATATTAGCACCTTCAATCGGGAGCATTATTCTTACTGTTCTTAGTTTTATTATACTATTTATTCTTTTTATGATTGTCTTAAAGATCCTTTTTGGCCTTTTAAACAATGTTTTTGATGAAGGCATTTTGGGTGCAGTCAATAAACTCTTAGGCGGTCTTTTAGGTTTGATCAAGGGTGCTGTTTTAGTTTCGCTGGTGATGCTCTTATTATCTGCAGTCAGTGGTATCATTCCGCCTTTAAATAACTTTTTGGTTGCCGATTTAGATTCAAAAATCGGAATCGGGAAATTCTTTTATGAAAAAAACCCTTTACTCACTTTAATTAAGGGTTCGTTTAATTTCAAAGATTTATTTGCAAACATTTTTAAATAATGTAATTAATTGTTTATGAATTAATAATTACAAGAACGGAGGAGTTATGAATTCGTTACTAGAAAATACTTGGTTAATTATTATTATCGGGATTAGTTTTGTTTTTGTGATGACTACTTTAGGCGCAGCTTTGGTATTCTTTTTCCGCAAAAACATCTCCAAAAATCTTAACCGAATCTTTTTGGGATTTGCTGCGGGAGTGATGATTGCTGCCTCTGTTTGGTCGCTCTTAATTCCTGCCATTGATAGTGCGGAGGACCTAAATATTCCCGGTTATCTTCCCGCCGTTATCGGCTTTTTAGCAGGCGGATTATTTCTCTTGTTGGTCGATAGATTGCTTCCCCATATTCATCCGCGTGCGGGTGTTCAGGAAGGCGTAAAAAGCTCTTTTAAAAGGACGACGATGCTTGTTTTTGCGGTTACGCTTCATAATATCCCAGAAGGTTTGGCAGTCGGTCTTTCCTTTGGTCTGGCCTTAAAAACAGGCGATGTAACAATGCTTTCTGCAGCTTTAGCCCTTTCAATCGGAATCGGTTTACAAAACTTTCCAGAAGGAGCAGCAATTTCTCTGCCTTTAAAAAATGAAAACATCTCCAACCGCAAAGCTTTTCTTCTCGGAAGCTTAAGCGGTATCGTCGAGCCGATTGCAGCTGTGATTGGGATTTTGCTTGCTGCTTGGCTTCCTGCAGTCATGCCTTGGTTTTTGGCTTTTGCTGCGGGAGCGATGATTTATGTGGTTGCGGAAGAGTTGATACCTGAAGCGCAACTTGATTCACATTCGAACATCGGAACCATTGCGGTAATGATAGGGTTTGCGGTAATGATGCTCCTTGATGTCGCTTTAGGATAAAACAAGAAATCTCTAATTTTAGATAACTTTAGAATAAAAAAAGAAAGTTATGTTTAACTTTCTTTTATGCTTTCTAGAGATGTCTGTATCGAAACTATTGCTGTTGACTTTGACGAGGCAAGCTATACTTTTTGCACAGATATAGATATTCAAAGTGATTATAATAAAGAGATTTATTTTCTTTCATACATTGGTAAAGATGTTTTAATTTTTCCAAAATTTGCGGAAACTGGTTTTTACCATTTGTTGAAAACAAACAATTTTAATAAAAAAAGCATTCAGCTAAGATTGAACTGAATGCTATTTTTCATTAAATTATGACCATCATCTATTTAACACGTGGTTTTGACCCCCGTCTTTTTAAAAGCGGTTCTTATATGAACCACCAACTATTCGACAGGGCAATTTCACTTATTAGTAACTTATGTAATATCCGATGATTAAGAAACAGACCGTAAGCAAAAGTACCATTATTTGCATTAACCAAGTCTTTTTGATCCATTTGCTGTAGCTAAATGAAGCCATTCCGAGTGCTATTAAGAGAACCGGGTTTGTGGGATAAATCAAATCCGTATACCCATCCGCAAACACAAAACTGAGTAAGGCCAGATTTTGGGTAATGCCGACTTCCTTCGCTAAGACCGAAATTATCGGAATAATTAAAACTACCTTGGCGCTTGCGGAACCGATAAAGAACTGGATGACTAAGACTAAAAGATAGATAAAGAGTACGCCAAGAATCGGGCTTTGACCTTTAAAGGCTCCTGCAATAATTTCGATTATCGTGGCCATGATCTTTGCATCATCTAGGATGAATTTGATTGAGCCTGCAAGCATCAACATAATGATGGCCGGACTCATGCTGATGACTCCGGAACCAAACATCTTCAAGGATTTTTTAAACGGGATTCTTAAACATGCGGTCGATATAAAGATTCCGAATAAGAAAGTCACAGCAATGATCGGAATTGAATATATACTAAAGACGGGTACTGTTGAAGAGACGACGATAGAAAGCAAAACTGCTAAGAAGAAGAGGGTATAGACTTTTAAGATTCTTTGATTATATTCTCCCAAGTTGACAGCGTTTAGATTCTCTCTTTTGGCTTGATCGCTTTCATAAGTCGGCGATGAAGTTGGATCCTTTTCAATCTTTTTCACATGCATCCGCATGAAGATACATAGAAATAAATACATGAGGAAAAAGAGAATAATTCGATACCAAATATTTTCCGTACTGCTAATTTCCATTTCTTTGCTTCCAAGTCCGATTGAGAAGGGATTGGTGATGGCGGTTGAAAAACCAAATCCCGCAGCAAGGAGACACATCCCAAGTCCGGTAAAAGTATCCCAACCAAGCGAAAGCGAGAGGAGAATAATAATCGGGAGTAAAGTTACCGATTCTTCAAAGATTCCGAACAAAGCTCCAAAGAGCATAAAACAAAGAATGACAACATACATCAAGCGATATTTCTTGTCCCGAAACCTTTTGATTAGATAACCAATAATGGAACTGATGCCTCCGGTTTCATTCATAATATTAAAAGAACCAGCCAGAACCAGGATAAAAATCGCAATGCCAATGACATCAATTCCGTCACGAGAAGCAAAAAGTCGAAAGGGCGCGGTCAAAAAATTGAAAAACGAATAACCGCGTCCGGGTAAGGCTTGGTAAACCAGGGTATCAGGGTCATGTACGCCCTTATTGATGAAAAATGTTAAGACATAAGCAAGTACCATAAAGGTAATTAGGATTATACAAACAGTAATAAATGAGCGTTTATTAATTTTTAATATTTTTTCTTGTTCCATAATTCTCTATTCCTCTTCAACATTTAGTTTTTCTAGATATTTATTGTAGATTGCTTCCCCGACAACCGACCATTTGACACATTCGCGAATATTTTCTGGAATGAAGTAGTAGAGCGTATTGTCATGATAGATTTCAAAATCTTCATTGATACCAAAAAGAATTGCCGGAACATTTTCAATTTTAAAGCGAACGGATTTTAAATTGCCTTCAATCGTCCCGGTATAGGTAACTCCTTTTGGGGTGATAACTGTTACGCCTTCACCGACTTTTGTAAAACCGTTGCCGGCTGGATCTGGGAATTTTAAGGTAACTCTGCTTTCAAAGAGATAGTCGTCTTTTTCAACATTTTTCTTTTCAACTGCTTTTTGAAACAAATACCAATCGCGGATATTTTTTGGAATCAAGGGATTATCTGATTCAAACTCATAGTAATTATTCAAATGGACTTTAACACCGCATGAGCTGCAGGTTAGGATATTTCCTTTGGTGCTGAAAGTAAATTCTTGGTTGCAGACGGGACAGAGATAAAGTAAATGCTCTAACCCTTCTGCTAAGTTCTTGCCTTTATAATAAATTTTCTTTTCTTCCTGCCATTTGAAATCATCATAGGATAGTTTTTCATTGAGTGTTTGTTTGATTTCTTCCGCGCTCATTGCTTTGATTTCTTCGGCGGTTAGAATTTGATTGTATTCGATTTCGACACATCCTCGGCGGACTTTTTTTGACCATTTCGGAAAGGTTAAATAAGCGCCGTTGATTTTGGCCATCACAACCGGTACTCCCAAATGTTTTACAAGTTTTTCGGTTGCCGGTGCTAAGCTTTCCATACAACCATAGGCACTGAGTCTACCCTCCGGAGCAATGCCGAGAATTCCTTGATCGCGAATGACTCGTTTAATATTTTTTATTGAGGAAACATCGGGATGATAGAGGAACTTCGGAAATCCACCTAGATGATGGAGCAGTCTTCCAAGGCGGTAATTACAGAAGTAGTAGTAGGCAATAATGGAATTAATTTTTCTTGGAAATAGTGGTAATAAAGCATAAGCAAAATCAAATTTTGAAGGGTGATTATATATTAGTAGGTAAGGTGGTTCGATTTTATCGACACCATTTAAACGGACCTTTGCTTTCACTTTCGGAAACAAAAATAACCTCAGCACAAAATAAACAATACTATAAAGGAAGGCGCCGGGACGCCGGACTTTTCTTTGAAAATAAGCCATGTTTTTAACCGGCCTATTGGTCAGATATTTTATGATGCGCTGATGATAACGGGCAACAAGAATCGTTAGAATAATGAAGACCGCAATGATAATAATAGTTGTGATATAATCGGTGCTCGTGATTACTTTTCCTAATAAAATATTTAAAGCTGTGGAAGGCACCGCTCCGATTGTAGTAATCAGAAAATAACGCGGATAGCGCATTTTAGATTTTGCGGCTGTAAAAGCAATCAAGCCGTAAGGAAAAACCGGAATTAGATATAAAAAGACAATAAACCAAGAAAAGAATTTTTGGCCATGTTCTGAAGCAACCTTTTCCAGGTCATTTAGATCTTTATTTTCATAAAAGACTTCAGATTTTGAGCTAATTTTCCGGGAAAGAATATAAATGGTAAGATTACCTAAAAATATCCCAATCATACATGCAATAAATCCCCACACTTGTCCGAGACTGATTGCTGCGATTATTTGAATGGGAGTTCCTGGAATAACAGTTAATAAAATCGCAAAGGTTTGGGTTAAACTGACAAAAAAGATTCCCCAAAAACCGTAGCTTGCAAATTTATCGGTAATCGGTTTCCAAGAGCCGGTATTGATCGCTTCCTTAATAACGTCTCTGAATTCTAGCACTAATAGTACAAATCCAATCAGTATAATTAATAAAAAAAAATACGAGAGTATTTTCTTGATGCGTTTAATATTTTTCATAGTCCCTCTCTCTATTTTTGATTCTAAACAATTATATCACAGGATAAGGGAAATGTTAAGATTTTTTTAAGGTTTACCGGTGTTTCCCTTTCATCGATTAAGGAATAATATAAAGTATGAACAAAGCACAACAACAAGAAAATGAGAATAATAAAAATAAAGAAAAAGCCAAGGATAATTCAAAGATAAAAATAGTAAATATTTCTGCCGGGATTGTTTCAGGATATGTCGGCGAATATCTTGAAAATGTCTTTACTAATATCCTTAATCGAGAAACTAATGTTCTTAAGGATAATAATGAATTTGAAGATTATCTGGTTACAATTTTTCAAGGTGGAGTCGAAGGTCTTTTTGAAGGAAGATTAAGTATCTTTAATGCGGTGGTTTTAGCTACGGGATTGCAGTATGTGCTTTACTGGGCCTTTCAAGAGATTGCCGGAAAAACTGTAGATAACAATTTTGTTCCTAATTTTATCCTTGATATTTTCTTTATCTATCTAATAATTTTAATCTATAATTATTTTCAGAAAAATAATGAGGAAGAAGGTTTTTTGCCCACGCTTTCAGAAAATTTAGAAACGGAAATATTGATTTCACTATATTACGCTGTTAAAACCCATATATTAAATAAAAAATCTGGTAATAATAGTGAAAGGGTTGTAGAAAATGAAAAATAAAGGTATAATATGAGGAAGATTGAAGAAAGGGAGGTCATTATGTTAGTTATTAAAGAAATTGAAAAAAAGCGGGATATTAAAAAATTTGTTGATTTTCCCAACAAATTATACAAAGACAACCCTTATTATATACCGCCTTTTTTTGGGGACGAATTAAATCTACTTAATAAGAAAAAAAATGCCGCTTATGAATATTGCGAGACCAAACTCTTCTTGGCTTATCGGGACGGAAAAATTGTCGGAAGAATCTGTGCCTTGGTAAATCATGCTTATAACGAAAAGAAAAATCTGAAACAAATGCGTTTTAACCGCTTCGATGTTATCGATGATTTGGAAGTTACCAAAGAGTTGTTCTCGAAAGTAATTGCCTGGGCAAAGGAACGTGGTCTGAGCCAAATCATCGGTCCGATTGGTTTTAACGATCTGGATAAACAAGGAATGCTTGTAGAAGGATTTGACGAATACGGAAACACGATTACAATTTATAACCACCCTTATTATCCGAAGCATCTTGAGGCTTTGGGTTTCGTCAAGGATGTTGATTGGGTGGAATATCAGATTTATATGCCGAAGGATAAAGGTGAGAAAGTTAATCGCCTGGCGAATGTGATTTCCAAACGTTATGGCTATAAGGTTGTACAGTTAAAAAAACGCAAAGAAATCGGTCCTTATATTAAACTTGCATTTAATATCATTAATGAATCATTTGAACATCTTTACGGTGTTGTCCCGATTACCGAAAAACAAATCGATGCTGTTGTGAAACAATTTGTGACGCTGATAAACATGGAATTCTTGTTTTTGGTAACAAATAAAGAGGACGAGCTCATTGGTTTTGGAATCCTGGCCCCTTCTTTGAACGAAGCAACCAAGAAGTCCAACGGTCGGCTCTTTCCGTTTGGCTTTCTTAGGGCTTTAAGGGCTCTGAGAAAATGTGATGTTCTTGATATGTATTTAATCGCCGTCAAACCTACTTATCAAAACTTGGGCGTCAATGCTTTGATTTTAGCTGAAGGAATAAAAGCAGCAATCAGGAATAATGTGAAATGGGCGGAAACGGGGCCGGAGTTAGAAGACAATTCTCAAGTGCGCTCACAATGGAAAGATTTTGAACACCGTCAACATAAGCGGAGACGTTCCTATAAACTTGAGATTAAATAGAAAAAATAAAGATAAAACCTTTGACTTTTAAGACAAATAATAGTATAATATCTATGTTGCAAATGAGGCTACCGCACAGAAGAGGTTTAAGATTTATCACCTCAATGGCGTGTCTTAATATTAAATGAGGAGGTGCACTAATGTTTGCAATTATCGAAACTGGTGGTAAACAATATCATGTTCAAGAAAACGATGTTCTTTACATTGAAAAATTGAATGTGGAAGAAAACAGTGAAGTAGTTTTCGATAAAGTCTTAATGCTTAATAAAAAGGTCGGTTCGCCTTATGTAAAAGGTGCGAAAGTTAAAGCTTTAGTTGAAAAACAAGGCAAAAACAAAAAGATCATTGTTTATAAATATAAGGCTAAGAAAAATTACCACAAAAAACAGGGTCATCGTCAACCTTATACAAAGGTTAAGATTCTCGCAATTGAAGGTTAATAATGATCCGTGTTACGGTTAAAACTTACAATCAATTTATAGAAGAAATTACTGTTTCGGGACATGCAAATTATGCGGAAGCGGGATATGACATCGTCTGCAGCGCTGTATCAACCGCGATGTATTTAAGTTTGGGATTAATTGAGAAAGTTTGCTCAAAGTATGATTTTCAAAGTAATGAAGATGAAGCAGTAATGCAACTGAAAATTTTCGAAACAAATGATTTAACAGAAATGGTATTAGACAATCTTGTTAATAGTTTGGAAGGCATAAGTGCTGATTATGCCGATTATCTGCAGGTTAAAATAGTAAATAGGAGGTAAGCTCATGTTGAGAATAAATATTCAATTTTTCGCTTCCAAAAAGGCCGGCGGTTCAACTAAGAACGGTCGTGATTCTCGGGCTAAACGTCTCGGTATGAAATTATCCGACGGACAATATGCTTCCGCTGGAGCGATTATCTATCGTCAACGCGGAACCAAGATTCATCCGGGAAATAATGTCGGTCGTGGCGGCGATGACACTTTATTTGCTTTGACAGAGGGTTATGTAAAATATGAGCGTAAGGGCAGAGATAAAAAGCAAGTCTCCGTTTACGCAATGAGATAATGCACTTCTAGTGCATTTTTTTAAAAATGTCCGATAAGTTGGTGTAAAATATGTTTATAGATGATGTAACTGTATTGGTTAAGGGCGGAAAAGGCGGCAATGGTTCCGTTGCTTTTCGGCGCGAAAAATATGTTCCCCGGGGTGGTCCGGCTGGCGGCGACGGCGGTAAAGGCGGAAGCGTTATTTTCGTCGGTGATGAAGGTCTAACAACTTTACTTGATTTTCGGTATCAAAAAAGAATCGTCGCCCAAAATGGCGAAAACGGAAAATCAAAAAACTGTTACGGAAAAGACGGCGCCGACCTTTATATTAAAGTTCCGCTAGGTACGACCGTAACCGATCTCAAGCAGGGGGCGGTGGTTGCTGATATCACGCGTCATGGGCAGGAAGCTGTGATTGCAAGAGGGGGTCGCGGTGGTCGTGGCAATACCCGTTTCGCAACCCCAAAAATACCGGCGCCGGAGTTTGCGGAAAACGGCGAA